>JBMTSM010000142.1:0-5354 GCA_049448275.1 Burkholderiaceae bacterium | reverse complement strand
GCAAAACACTCGCCAGAACTCAAGATTGCAATGGAGACGTGGAAAGAAATTAAGTTTGAATTTGACACCGTTGACAAACTCGACGTCGCACACAAATAACCGTTTGCAATCGACCGCTGAACAACAAGATTGAAAGGACATTCATCATGAGCATGCAAGACTACAACTCTCGACTATCAGATCCCAATAGCCGTAAATTTGAGACCTTTTCGTACCTCCCCGCAATGACCAAAGATGAAATTCGTAAACAAGTGGAATACCTTGTTAAGTGTGGTCTGAATCCCGCCATCGAGCACACAGAGCCCCAGTACCTGATGGACTCTTATTGGTACATGTGGAAGTTACCGATGTTTGGTGAAACGGACGTGGACCGCGTACTCGCCGAATGTGAGGCCTGTCGTGAGGCCAACCCTGACAACCACATTCGCCTCATTGGCTACAACAACTTCACCCAGTCTCAGGGCGCATCGATGGTAATTTTCCGAGGAAAGACGGTCTGAAGCGCAGCGGAGTAACTTATGAGCGAAATCTTAGACGCTTACCGGATACACACCGAACCCTACTACCGCTGCGTTGACGATGAAGTGACGTTGTTCGAGGCCGCTTACTCGGTGCGCATGCCCATGATGCTCAAAGGTCCTACTGGCTGCGGTAAGACACGTTTCGTGGAGTACATGGCATGGAAATTGGGCAAACCGCTCATCACTGTTGCCTGCAACGAGGATATGACTGCGAGTGACCTAGTGGGTCGATTCCTGCTCGACGCGCACGGTACGCGCTGGCAAGACGGGCCACTGGCACTCGCCGCCCGCCACGGCGCGATTTGTTACCTCGACGAGGTGGTAGAGGCACGACAGGACACCACAGTCGTCATCCACCCACTAACAGATAACCGCCGTGTACTACCGTTGGAAAAAAAAGGGGAATTGGTCAAGGCGCATCCTGATTTTCAGGTGGTCATTTCCTACAACCCGGGCTACCAGAGCTTGATGAAAGATTTGAAGCAGTCGACCAAGCAACGCTTCGGCGCGCTTGATTTTCAATATCCGTCGCATGAAGTTGAGTGCGAGATCATCGCCCATGAAACGGGCGTAGACGCCACCACCGCTGACAAGCTGGTGAACATCGCCGAGCGAGCGCGCAATCTGAAAGGACACGGACTGGATGAAGGTATCTCCACACGCATGCTGATTTATGCCGGTTCGTTGATAGCCCAAGGCGTAAAAGAACAAGCGGCATGCCGATTTGCGCTGGTCCGCCCCATCACTGATGACCCCGACATGCGCGACGCGCTAGATGCAGCAGTAGCAACGTTTTTTTAGACACCATGAGCGTGCAATTGGAAGATCATGCCGAATGGATCGATCAGTTAGAACCCGGCTCACGCGTTCATCTAGAAAACCACTGGAGCGATGCCACTAAGGTTTTCTCGGCGAGGGGCCTCGACAATTTCGTCAAAGGCGCTGCCGCACTTCGCAGCCTAGGTCGTGGCCATGCAGTGGTTGATGCATGGATTGACTGCGCCCCGCAAGTTGCCCAAGAAATTGGTGAAGACGTCGTCTCCGAGCTCGCGTCAACAGCGCTGATGCTGGCCTCAAAAACGTCGGGCGCCGTCATCGAATTGGTAATAGCCACTGCACCCACTGCAGCTAGGCGGCTTGCCGATCAAGCACTGTTCTTACAGTACTTGCAGTTTTTAAACACGCTGGTTGCGCAAGCGCCACGAGGCTTGAGACCGATGTTGGGGCAACTCGATACCCTGTTCGCCCAACTGACACTCGGCGGTCTGAGACGATGGGCGACTTGGGGCGCCCAAGCTCATCGAACCGCATTTGAAGCGCAGGTCGCCTACTTTGGCCTTGCATCAAAGGAATCGCTTGCGATCCTACAAAAAGAGCGTAAGGGCACATTGCTCGTTGATGTCCAACGGCGAATCAATATGTACCTGCGTGCCCTTTGGGCGCGTGACTTTTATATGCGCCCCACAGCGGGTGACTTCGAGACCCGCACGGGGTATCAACCCTTCATTGAAGACTACACAATCCACTTACCTGATGCCTATGACTCACTGACAATCGGCGATCACAACATTGACTCACTAACCGTCTACCGGGCAGCAGCAGCGCACTCGGCGGCACACATCATGTACACGCGCCTGCCAATATCAGCAGATGACCTGACACCCTTGCAAATTGCGCTGATTGGCACCCTTGAAGATGCCCGTGTCGAGGCTTTAGCTATCGCGCGCTTCCCCCTAATGCGCACCTTATGGACACCTTTTCATGATACGCCGAACACCGCGACTGTAAGCGCTGGCGACTGGCTTTGCCGCCTCGCTCGCGCACTGCTCGACCACCAATACGTAGACCCGCATCCATGGATCGCACAAGGCCGTGACTTGTTCCAAGCGGCAGCAACACACATCCACGCTAACCCGGCCGACAACCAAATTACCAAGTCAATCGGCATACAGCTGGCTAACAGTTATGAGGCCCTCACCGGCGGCCCCCGCTTTCAAACGCACACCGATACGCAACGCGCGCTATACCGCGACGACAACCGCTACTTCTGGGAATTCGACGGCTTTGATCCCGAGCGAGCCATCGCAACGGGTTATGTACCAAAGCAACAGGTACGTAAGCAAGTAAACCTCATGGCGTTCGTAAACGAACTGGAGGTTGAGGGTGCCGGAGACGATGCTCAGGAGGTATGGGTCCTTGGCACCGAACTCTTCCCTTACGAAGATCTCGGTGTTTCCTTTAATGAGCTTGAAGGTCAGCCGCCCGTCTTACCCCCGGTCCACTACCCCGAATGGGACCACATGATCCAACTCGAGCGTCCAGCATGGGCAACCGTACAGGAGCGCCACCCAAAGGTAGGAGACGCACAAGTCATCAACGACGTCTTGATGGAGAACCGGGGGATCATTGGCCGTATGAAATTCATACTCGATGCGATGCAACCTCAAGGCGTGCAGCGCATTCGAAAACTTGAGGACGGCGACGAGATCGATCTCAACGCTACTTTAAGCGCGTTAATCGATGTGCGTATGGGGCGACAGCCTGATTCCCGAATCATGATGCGCAGCGTCCGGAAGACTCGTGATATTTCAATCTTGGTGCTGCTCGACCTATCACAATCAACAAATGAAAAAATCGCAGAGAAAGAGCAAACCGTCCTGGAGCTCACGCGAAACGCCTGCGCATTATTGGCCGATGCCATCCAGAAGGTCGGCGACCCATTTGCCATTCATGGCTTTTGTTCAGACGGTCGTCATGACGTTAGATACTGGCGATTCAAAGACTTCAATCAGCCCTATGATGACCTCGCCAAAGCGCGGTTAGCGGGTATGGAGGGGCAATTGTCAACCCGTATGGGGGCGGCAATACGCCATGCCACATCGGCTTTGCAGTCGCAACGCAGTAGCAAAAAATTACTCATCGTTATCACCGATGGTGAACCGGCTGACGTTGATGTGCGTGACCCCCAATACCTTCGACAGGACACCAAAAAGGCAGTGGAGGCAGCGAGCCGAAGCGGCGTTTTGACCTACTGCATGAGCCTTGACCCACGCGCGGATCAATACGTACGACGCATATTCGGTGAAAGGCACTTCTTGGTGATCGACAACGTAGCCAAACTTCCCGAAAAACTGCCGGTACTGTATGCTGGCCTGACGCGTTAAACCGGACAAGAACATGGCACAAATAAATACCCGCGAGAGTACCTACAAAGGTATCGATCATGAAGACCATCACGGCATGACCATGACAGGCCGAATCATTCGCGATGCGTGGGTATTTGGTCTGCTGCCCGAAGGCGATGGCTTCGCCGACAAAAACAGCGGTGAACTCCAGCTACTAATTGAGTCCGTCCATGCTGCTTGGGAACCTTTTGGGCAACTGCCCAGCCGCTTACCTGCCGACTTGGCGGAACGCCATCAACGCATTCACGCTGAGGCCATTAACCGCGCAAAACACATGGGTTGGGATCCAGAGCTAGGCGACGACGACTGAGCGCAAATAAGGTAAATTCAAGACTCAAATCTCATGAGTTAAGACTTTCCTTAATGAAAAATGCCACCTTCCGACAATTGCGCGTATTCAACGAGGTTGCGCGCCACCTGAGCTTCATCCGAGCAGCCGAGGCCCTGCACCTGACGCCGCCTGCTGTGACCATGCAGATCAAAGAGCTAGAAGGCCATTTAGGCATGGCCTTATTTGACCGCACCGGTAAAAAAGTAAGACTCACCACCGCCGGCGAATACATGTTGTTGTACGCACGGCGCATCTTGGCCACCATCAAAGATGCCGAGGATGCTGCTGCACGGCTTCAGCGCGCCGAAGTCGGCATCTTGACAGTGGGTATGGTCGGCACTTCGAAGTACTTCATGATGCGCATGCTGTCTGACTTCAAAAAACTCCATGAGGGGGTTGATTTGCGGGTGGTGACAGGTAACCGCGAGCAACTGGTGGTGATGCTTCAAGCGAACGAGGTTGACATTGCTGTGATGGGCCGGCCGCCACGGGAGTTGCGCTACCGCGCCGAGCCTTTCGCTGTGCATCCTTTGGTGTTTGTAGCTTCGACCGAGAACCGACTTTACCAACGCAGTCTGTTAGAGCCAATTGTTGTGGAAGATCTGCGCTACCAGCATTTCATCGTGCGCGAGCATGGATCTGGCACGCGAGCGGTCATGCAAGATTTTTTTGATAAAGCGCGGATAGAACCGAATTACAAAATTCAACTGAACTCCAACGAGACGATTAAGCAAGCGGTCATGGCTGATTTGGGGCTTGGTTTTTTATCGCTACACACCATCGGGTCCGAAATCAAACAGAACGAAATCGGTATCCTGAATGTTGCGGGAACACCTGTATTCCGCGCATGGAACCTGGTACACACGCAATCAAAAATACTATCTCCTGCTGCGGAAGCGTTACGCTACTTCGTTTTGGAAAACGCTGAAACAACACTGGGGACAATGTTCGCAGACATAAAGCTCAATTAACTGCATCAAATTTGGCTACCTGCAAACCTCTGGGTGCCGAGATGTAATCAATCAATAGCCGAAAGCCTGGGGATCACTGCCCTTCGTAACTGCGAATCGGAGCCGTAATCAATGAGCTCGATTGCTATAAGTTTCACCCTAAACCGGAGCGCTTAAAAGTTTGCCATTACAAATGTGATGGGTTATAAAACATTACCAAACATTCGAAAATCCGAATATTTGGAACTTTAATGAACAAACAGGAGACATTGCATGAGATTTAGAAAGATGGCATCAGCAGCTGGCGTAGCGCTGTTGTTGCTCACCGCAAACGCAGTATCGGCGCAAGACCTGCAAGTTAAACAAT
>JBMTSM010000141.1:0-5376 GCA_049448275.1 Burkholderiaceae bacterium | reverse complement strand
GGAAATTGAACGCCTTGGTTTTGACCAATCGGGCGTCCAAAAACTGTTCGTTCTTTGACGTACTGTGTCACGCGGTCGATGAACCAGTAACCGTCTCCAATACATTCAGCGGCGATCAGGGTGCGCTCTGCGTTCAAACCATCCAAGATGTATTTGAAGCCTTTGCCTTCTTCACCGATTAAATTTTCAGCGGGAATTTCGAGGTTCTCAAAGAACAGCTCATTGGTTTCATGGTTCACCATATTGGCGATGGGCCGCACGGTCATGCCAGACTTCTCAGCTTCGCGCAGATCAACCATGAAGATGGACATGCCTTCAGACTTCTTCTTAACCTCACTCAGCGGGGTGGTGCGGGCCAACAGAATCATCCAGTCGGAATGCTGTACCCGCGAGATCCATACCTTTTGGCCATTGACGACGTAGCGGTCACCTTTTTTGACTGCCGTGGTTTTCAATTTGGTGGTGTCGGTGCCGGTGGTGGGTTCGGTCACGCCCATGGATTGCAAGCGCCATTCACCCGTTGCGATTTTCGGCAGGTAGAGTGCCTTTTGTTCTTCTGAGCCGTGTCGCAGCAGCGTGCCCATGTTGTACATCTGACCGTGGCACGCGCCTGCGTTGCCGCCCGAGCGATTAATTTCCTCCATGATGACCGAGGCTTCAGCTAATCCCAAGCCTGATCCGCCGTACTCAGCGGGGATCATCGCTGCCAGCCAGCCCGCTTGGGTCAGGGCATCAACGAAGGCTTCTGGATAGCCGCGTTTGGCGTCGATCTCGCGGTGGTAGCTGTCTGGAAATTCAGCGCACAGGCTGCGCACGGCATCACGGATATCTTGGTATTGATCAGGTTTGGTCTTAATCATGTTGCGTTGTTTTCGAGTGTCACAGTTCCGGTCATGGTGAGGTAACCGTCATGGTCGCTGGCCCACACATCGATGGTTCGGCCATCGGCTTGCGGGCGCGCATTGACGTGGAAAGGGTTGAGATCAAATGTTGGCCTGACGGCTTTGAATTGGAAGCCGCTGATCCATTGCGCGGGCGAATGGCGTCTGACCAAATCGACCAGCAACGTGGCAATCAGTGGGCCATGCACGATGAGGCCCGGGTAACCCTCCACTTCCGTGACGTAGCGCCGATCGTAGTGGATGCGGTGGCCATTGAAGGTCAGCGCAGAGTAACGGAACAGCAGCACATCATCGGGTGTGATCTCGCGGGTCCAGGGCGCGTTGGACTCCGCCACGGTGGGTGTCGGGATGGGGTCGTCGGGCAATGCCGCGGCACGATACACGATGTCATGCGCCTCAGTGATCGCCATCCCGCGTGGGTTGCTGATGGTGTGGTTCACGACGACGAACAGCAGGTCGCCCGTTCGCCCAGACTTATGGGTGACCGACTCGATCACCGAGTCGCGCGTCACGGCCTCACCCAAGACGAGCGGGTTGCCCGGATTGAAGTGCAAGCGCCCACCGGCCCACATGCGTCGGGGTAGCGGCACCGGTGGCAGGAAACCACCGCGCTTGGCATGCCCGTCTGGGCCGATTTCGCTTTGTCGGTGATGCGGTAAAAAATAAAGCCAGTGCCACAGCGGTGGCAGGGTGTCGCCGCGGGCGGGCTCGGGGTCATCGCGGTCCAGTGTTGCCGACAGGGCGCGAACTGGTGAGAGCGCGAGTTCGTCGTGCAGTTGCTCGTGGTTACCAATCCAACTTTGCAAATGCGTGAGTTGTTCGGGGCTGAGGTTTCGGGCGGGTGGCTGCACGTCGTCTACACCTAATCAAAAGCGAACGGTTATTGTAGGGGAGTAGGGGGCGGTCAGATGCCAGAGCTTCACACATGGGCGATTACCCGCCACTCGCCCGTCGCTAAGGTGTCAATCGTGTGGGGCCCAATGGCGTATCGAATCAGACGCAGGGTGGGGAGCCCCACTGCCGCTGTCATGCGCCGAACTTGGCGGTTACGTCCCTCCCTGATCGTGAGGCTGAGCCAGTGTGTTGGCTGATTTTTGCGGAAGCGCACGGGCGGGTCACGGGGCCACAGGCCTTCGGGCTCTGTCATCTGGCTGGCAACCGCGGGCAGGGTCATGCCGTCTTTCAAGAGAACGCCACGACTGAGCTGATCGAGTTGTCCTTGACTGGGTTCGCCGTCTACCTGGACCCAATAAGTCTTTTCAAGCTTGAATTTGGGGCTGGAGAGCTCAGCTTGATAACGGCCGTCGTCGGTCAAGAGGAGCAGGCCCTCGCTGTCGGCATCCAGACGGCCTGCGGCGTAAACGCCGGGTTGATCAATGTAGTCTCGAAGACCTTGCCAGCGACCCTCTGGTGTGAATTGGCTCAGAACGCCATAAGGCTTATTGAATCGAATCAGCATGCCGAAAGTCTATCGCCAACGGTGCGAAATCAGCGGCGACTAAAATAGACGGATGGAATTTCTAACACAACCGATTGCATTTTTATCCCAAGCCTCAGCCGAGCCTGCTGTATGGCTTAGCCAAGTGTTTGCGGTGGTGCTGTTAACGGTGAGCTGCAACTACGTGCTCATGCGGGTGTTGGACATCGTCAAGACGCGCGTCGAATTAACGCAATCGCTATGGGATGACGCCTTGTTGCAAGCAGCCCGTATTCCGCTGCGCTTGTTTGTGTGGACGTTGGGTTTGACCTTCGCCCTGCGGGTACTGGACCGTGTGACCGACAGCGTGGTGTTTAGCGTCTGGCCTGAGGTGCGCCACATCAGCTACATCTTTATTGTGGCGTTGTTCTTCACGCGTTTTATTCGGTACGCCGAGCTGAACATTGTCGACATCAATCGCAGCCAAAAACCAGTGGATGAAACCACGGCGCGGGCGGTTGCAAAATTGTTGCGGGTCTCGGTTGTGGTGACAGCGTTTTTGGTGGTCCTACAGACACTTGGCTATTCGATTTCAGGGGTGTTGGCTTTCGGCGGAATGGGCGGTGTGGCCGTCGGCTTTGCGGCAAAGGATATGCTCGCCAACTTTTTTGGTGGTCTCATGATCTACCTGGATAAACCCTTTGCGGTGGGGGATTGGGTACGCTCGCCCGACCGTGAGATAGAGGGCACGGTGGAGGACATTGGTTGGCGTCTCACGCGTATTCGGACCTTTGATAAGCGCCCGTTGTACATCCCGAATTCGATGTTCTCCAGCATTGTGGTGGAGAACCCATCACGGATGCACAACCGCCGTATCTACGAGACGATTGGCATTCGCTATGACGATGCCGAAGTGGTGCAGGCCGTTGTGAATGACATCCGTGCGATGCTCAAAGCCCATCCAGCGATCGATCAAAACGCGACGCAGATCGTTCACTTTAATGGTTATGGTGCCTCGCAACTGGACATCATGATTTACGCGTTCACGAAAACAACCGAGTGGTTGCGATTTCACGCCGAGAAAGAAGACGTGCTGTTGAAGGTCATGGCGATTGTGAAACAGCACCATGCAGACTTCGCCTTCCCCACACAGACGCTGCACTTGGCATCGACACCCGCAGGGGGTGCCGTGCCAGTGTCGGACGAGCCGCGTTAAGCCTTACCTGCACCTGCGTTGGCGGCTGCCAGCGCGATCATGTTGACGTAACGACGCACCGTCGATGACGGGTTCAAAATGTGCACCGGTGCGCTACTGCCCAGCAAAACGGGACCCACGGTAACGCCCTCGCTGCTGGTCATCTTTAACACGTTGAACAGGATGTTCGCTGAGTCGAGGTTGGGACAAATCAAGACGTTTGCAGAGCCGTGCAGGGTAGACCCTGGTAAGTAGGCTTTACGAATATCGTCAGACATGGCGGCGTCGCCATGCATCTCGCCATCGCACTCCACGTCGGGGTTGGCTGCGGCGAATAAGTCGCGCGCCAAACGCATTTTTTTCGCCGATGCGCTGCTGCTCGAACCAAAGCTGGAGTGCGACAGGAAGGCTACTTTCGGCGGAATACCAAATCGCTGCACCTCTGCAACCGTCATGGCCGCAATCTCTGCGAGTTGTTGCGCTGTGGGGTCTTCGTTGACGTAGGTGTCTGCAATGAACAAGGTGCGCTCGCTCAGAACCAGTGCGTTGCAGGTGGCAAAAGTGGAGGCGCCTTTGGCTTTACCCAATACGTCGCTGATTTGGCGCAGGTGGCCCTCAAAGTTACCCACCAAGCCGCACAACATGCCATCGGCGTCACCGAGCGACACCATCAACGCCGCGATCAGGGTGTTGGAGCGGCGGACAGCGACCTTTGCATTTTCCGGGCTAACGCCTTGGCGTCCCATGAGCGTGTGGTAACGCTCCCAGTAGGTGCGGTAACGGGGGTCATCCTCAGGGTTAACGACTTCGACGTCTTTACCTATTTGCATGCGCAAGCCCGCTTTTTTGATACGGGCCTCAATAACGGCCGGGCGTCCTACCAAAATGGGCACAGCCAATCCTTCGTCCAGTGCTTGTTGGCAGGCGCGCAGAGCGCGCTCCTCTTCCCCTTCAGCGATCGCGATGCGTTTGTTGGCTGGTTTGGCAACCTTCGCTGCGTTGAAAACGGGCTGCATCAAGATACCCGTTTGGTAAATGAAGCGTTCCAAGCTTTGCTTGTAAGCCGCCATGTCTGTGATGGGCCGGGTGGCAACGCCTGAGGCCTCGGCCGCAGCCGCAACGGCCGGTGCGATACGCAGAATCAAGCGCGAGTCAAAGGGCTTGGGGATCAGGTAGTCACGACCAAAAACCAATTCTTCACCCGCATAGGCTGCGGCAACTTCATCGCTGGTTTCAGCCTTGGCGAGATCGGCGATTTGACGCACACAGGCCAGCTTCATGGCCTCGGTAATGGTGGTCGCGCCACAGTCCAGAGCGCCCCTGAAAATGTAGGGGAAGCACAGCACGTTGTTGACCTGATTGGGGTAGTCCGAACGCCCTGTAGCAATGATGACGTCGGGTCGCGCGGCGCGCGCCAGCTCCGGACGGATCTCGGGCTCTGGGTTGGCGAGTGCCAAAATCACTGGGTCACGCGCCATGCTTTTAACCATGTCTACGGTCAGCACACCGGGTGCCGAGCAACCCAAGAAAACATCTGCGCCGTTGACCACGTCAGCCAACGTGCGCGCGTCTGTTTTTTGGGCGTAGCGGGCTTTGGATTCATCGTAGCCGCCGGGGCGACCGTCGTAGATCACGCCTTTGGAGTCGCACACAAAAATATTGGTTGTCGATACGCCCAAGCCCACCATCACGTCGAGGCAGGCAATCGCGGCGGCGCCGGCGCCCGAAACTGCGATTTTTACCTCATCAATCGCCTTGCCGACCAGCTCTAAACCATTGAGTAACGCGGCTGCAGAAATGATGGCTGTGCCGTGTTGATCGTCATGGAAGACGGGAATTTTCATGCGCTCACGCAGCTTCTT
>JBMTSM010000140.1:0-5448 GCA_049448275.1 Burkholderiaceae bacterium | reverse complement strand
ATCTGTGTCCAGACAGACTTGCGAATGTAGTCAGTCGCCGCCTGTGGCATGGCCACGTAGTCGAGCTCGTCGGCCAGTTTACCGCCACTCTTGAACGCCCAGTCAAAGAATGCCAACGCCTCTTTTGACTTCGCCGCATCCGTGGGCTGCTTGTACATCAGGATGAATGTAGCCGTCGTGATCGGCCAGCTCTTCGCACCCGGCTGGTTGTTCAAAGACAAAGCCATACCAGGCGCTTTGGCCCAGTTCGCACCGGCTGCCGCTGCGGCAAAGGTGTCCGCATCAGGCGCCACGTACTGGCCGTCACGGTTCTTTAACAGCGCCACGGGTAACTTGTTGGCTTTGGCGTAGGCGTACTCCACGTAGCCAATCGAGCCGCGAATCTTCTGCACGTTGGCGGCAACGCCGGCGTTACCCTTGCCACCCACCGAGGCGTCCGCCGGCCACTTCACAGCCTTACCCGTGCCCACTTTGTCCGCAAACGGCTTGGACACCATGCTCAGGTACTCGGTGAACACCGAGGTGGTGCCCGAGCCGTCCGCACGGTGCGCAACCGTGATGGTGCGTGAAGGAAGCTTCACGCCCGGGTTCAGGGCTGCAATCTTGGCATCGTTCCACTTGGTGATACCGCCCATGAAGATCTCTGCCAGCACCGGCCCATCGAGCTTGAGGGTGCCAGAGGCGATACCGTCTAGGTTGTAAATGGCCACCACACCCCCCATCACGGCGGGGAACTGCACCATGCCCTCTTTGGCCACTTCAGCACCGTTCATGGGCGCATCGGTTGCACCAAAGTCGACCGTTTTGGCCTTGATCTGCTTGATACCACCGGACGAGCCAATGGATTGGTAATTCACGCTCTTGCCAGTTGCGGCCTTGTAGGCTTCGGCCCACTTGGCATAGATCGGCGCGGGGAAGGAGGCACCAGCGCCCGTCACGTCTTGCGCCAACACCGCGCTTGTCATCAACGTACCAGCGGCGACTACCGCCAGCGTTTTAGAGAAAGACCGTTTCATTTCGTTACCTCTTTGAATTTGGTTCAGATCGTTGTGATCAAGGTGAACTGTAATTCCCGAATATGACGGTTTTGTGACAACGACTCACCAGTTAAAAATAAGGTCTGCGCGACTTTGAGTTGCGGCGATGAGTCGTGCATTGGGCTCATCGGTCGCAGTCACCCAATCTTGCGCATCTGACAAACTACGACCGAATTGCTGGTGGCGATCTATGAGCCGACGGTTACGCAAGCTGTCGTCTACCGCCACATACCAAACCTCATCCATCAGGGCCCTAACTTTCGTCCAAGGTCCCTCGTCCAGCAACAAGTAATTGCCCTCGGCAATGACCAACTGTGTATCGGGAAACACGGGAATCGCGCCAGCCACCGGCTCCTCAATCTCACGTCGAAATTCGGGTGCGTAAATTACCTCATCAGCAGTCTGTGTTCGGATACGCGACAGCAATGCACCGTATCCTGCAACGTCAAAGGTGATGGGGGCGCCTTTACAGTGCGCCAATCCCAGACGTTGTAGCTCAATATTTGCAAGGTGAAAGCCATCCATTGGGACCACTTGCGCTGAGACACGACAAGAGACGCGCAATGCCTCCGCTAGAGTTGATTTACCTGCGCCAGGCGGGCCAACCAGGCCAATCAGTTTGCGCTTCCCATCGGCCACCAAAATCTCTAAGCGCTCCAAATATTGGGGAGGGACAGCGGGTAGGGTTAATTTAGACATTTAGGGTGAAATAGAATTTCGTCACGACCCGAAATGATAATCGCACCGTATCATGCGTAAAAAAGATAGACATTGCAGTGAAACTCCGGCCACTCATTGGCTCAAGCGACATGGGGTCACTTTCACGCCGCATACCTATCACTACGTTGACCGTGGGGGGACAGCTGAGTCGTCTAAGCAGTTGGGCTGGCCAGAGCACGCTGTGGTGAAGACTTTAGTGATGCAAAACGAAAAGGCCGAACCGCTGGTCGTGCTGATGCATGGTGACTGCAGCGTTAGCACGAAAGCACTGGCGCGCGCAGCCGGGTGCAAATCAATTGAGCCCTGCTCGCCCGTGGTTGCCCAACGACACAGCGGCTACTTGGTCGGTGGCACCTCGCCATTTGGTTTACGCAAGGACATGCCAATTTACCTTGAGGCTAGTATTATTGAGTTAGAAAAAATCCTAATCAATGGCGGGGGACGGGGCTTCCTGCTGGAAATCAGACCGCAAATATTGGTGGATGTGTTGGGAGGGGTTACGGTGAGCTGTGCGCTAGCCGCTTGAGCCACATCGCCCTTCGGTTCAAAGGCGTCGCGCCAAAACGACCGCGATGCCAGAGCCCCAACCCACCATCCAACACCAGGCACGCAGGAACCAGTGGCTAGATGGCCCCGCCAAAGCCAGGGACTCATCGCGATGGTGCTGTTCATCCACCTGGCAGCGTTGCAGCAGAGGCAATAAACCCTCTGGGCCGTCAACCGATGTGAGGTGATCAATTTGTTGCTGATAGTGCTGGTCGACAAACGTCTCGACGGCCGCGATCGTAGCGTATACGGAGACTCGACCAAACAGCGCGGGCATCGCACCCGTGAGCCAACCGGCTAGACGCCAAGGTCCCAAGAGGATGCTTCTTTGTGTTGCAGGCAACCATTGTTCGATGAGCGCTAGGTGCTCAGCCTCGGTCGAGCCATGGGCTTTGGCGAATGCAATTAACTCTTCATCATTACGCCACTGGGCTACGGCAACAATACCCGTGTAAATATAGACGGCACCGGTCTCGCCAGCATGATCAGAGCGCAGTTCGCGCAGGAGGTAATTCGACAAAGTGAGCGGCACAGCGGATTTATAGGAATAGGCGTGAAAGCAATGTGGATCGGCGTGCGCAAGCATATCCCACACGATCGGGGGACACCGTTACACCCGCCGCTTCACCCCAAGCCGTATTGGGTTATCGCAGGCCGTTGGGCTACAGATCCAAAACGATTTGTTGGTCAGGCTCAGCGGTTCGTGAGCAACACAGAATGATCTTGCGCGATCGATCTGTCTCACTCAAAACAAAGTCACGATGCTGAACCGCGTCAGATTGCGCTGCATCGAAAGGCGTGGCACAAACACCGCATAGACCATCACTGCACTTGACATCAAGAACGACACCAACAGCTGCCAATGCCTCTACCGCTGTTTGGTTGGCACCAACTTTTAAAACCTTTCCAGACCGCATCAGCTTGATCTTGAACGGATGGTTGGTCCAAGCAGGTGTCTCAGGTGCAGTGAAATACTCTCTATGACAATTGGCGTCGGGCCAATCACGCTCTTTTGCAATCGCAAAAACAGCATCCATATAGCGCGATGATCCGCAGACGTACAGGTGCATACCAGTGGCAAACGCAGGCACCATCTTTGACAGGTCGGCGCGTGTTCCTTCGTTGCTGAAGTGATAGTGCACCCGGCCGGCCCAGGGGGCATCACGCAGATCATCCAGAAAGCCAGCCTCTGTCCGATCTTTTGCGCTGTAGTGCAGCGTGAAATTTCGATCCAAACGGTGTAAGCGGTGTGCCATGGCAATCAGCGGTGTGACACCAATACCGCCTGCAAACAAAAGGGACTCACTGGCATCTTCTACCAGCGGAAAGTGATTTGTCGGACGCGAAATGAATACGCGGCGACCTGCATTAAAGACCCGATGCATCAGGGCAGAACCGCCACGCCCCTGCCCCCCTTGGTTGACGGTGGGCTCTCTGAGCACACCCAAAACATACTTGCTGGAATCTGCTGGATCGCCAGCCAAACTGAATTGACGCAGGTACTCGGGTGCGACAACCACGTCGATATGGGCTCCTGCCTCGAATGCGGGCAATGGCGCTCCATCGAGTGATTGAAACTCGTACTTAGCGACACTCGGCACCATGTCTTCACGCTTCACCAATTGGACCGGAAATACTGGCGGCTCCACGGGTAAAGGCGCAGGACCCGGTACCAAGTCCGTCGTCTGACCGTTTGCCAATCGCATGCGGTATTCGGCTGGCGTTAGGAGCGAGCGATATCTCACGATCCCCTCCTCCCGATTCACGGGATGGGGTACCGGGTAAGGTTGCGGCATCTTGTCGGCTGGGTAAACCGCGAGCGTCTGTTCTTCGTAGCGCAGTTTGAGTTCTTTTTGAAGTCCGCGTCGATTGGTTTGCGCAGCCTGCACGTATCGTCCTGTCTTTGGGTCGAGCTCAATATCCCACCACCACGTCTTTATCGGGTTGATGTCGCCACGGTTCAGCTGGTCATCGAGTCGTGCGAGCACAGGGGCAACGGCTGGTAACTTGATAGCCACCTGACGCCAGAGGCTGTCTGCAAGTACCCCCTCCAGATTCCAAGGGCAGGTTTTCATGCAACGACCGCACATCCCACCCGCTGCGTTCGTGATGCGGTAACGGGTGCATTTCTCGGCATCGCTTTTCCAGATCTCATAGCCGTTGTACATCAACTTGGGGCCAGCGGTAATGGCACCCGATGGGCATTCGCGTGCGCACTTATTGCAGCTTTCACAAAAATTTTGAAGACCAAAATTAATGGGTAAGTCAGCCTGCATGGGTAAGTCTGTCGTCACGGTACCGCTCTTGAGGCGAGGTCCCAAAAATGGATTCAAGATCACCTCACCAATGCGACTCACCTCGCCTAATCCCGATAGCAACAACAACGGAGGTTGCAAGACGTCACCATCGAGTACCGAGTGAACCCGCGCGCTGTAGCCAAGCCGGCGAACTTGCTCCGCAATGACCCCGCCCATCAAAGAAAATCGCAGATAGGCGCGCATGCTCTGAGCGACGCTAATCCAGTCATCGCCACTGGCACCATCCATGGTCTCGTGGCCTTGGTCGATCAATAAATTGATTGCATTCTTATGGTACGCAGGCAACGCGTTACCACCGGCATCGTGCGAGTAATACGCCCACTCAGGCACAGCGCACAGACCAACCGCGTCCACCCCGAGGAAATACGACGACGCCTTCAGGTTATGGGCATTGCGCACAGGATCAGCCGTGCGGGGTGAAACGCCGCCACGCGCCTCTCCAAACTGAAGCAACAACAGCGCACCCAGCGCCCGTCGGGCACACGCACCGATCGGACTCTTCATGACATAGTGCGCGTTTTTGGCCTGATCTTGAACGGTACTACCCAAGTCACCAAAAAGCGATCGTGCAAAAAAGTCAGCACGCTTCGGAAAGCGTGGGACGCGGTCATGATCAATAAAGGTCGTCGGCTCTGCTTGTCGCGTAATCGATTCAAAGGGATAAGCGCCGTCCTTGAAGTCGCGATTGGCGTAGGGTTGCTGATTGGCTTTACCTTTCAGGCTTCCGATGCCCAGTTGCCACGCCAGGCCATGGCTTCGCGACTTTTTCTGTTGCGTAGCCAGTGGCCAATCGGCAGCCATCTCAAAATTGGTCGTCACCGCTGCCA
>JBMTSM010000139.1:0-5413 GCA_049448275.1 Burkholderiaceae bacterium | reverse complement strand
CAAGACCACGGGTTGGACGTGATGGGCTTCACCAGCCAGGGTCGATTTTTGATTAATTGTGGTTTTTTGGATGTGTTACCAAGCGTTTCCACAGAAGCGCAAGTACAGGCTCTCAAGTTAATCCACGAGCATGAGATGGGCGAGCTCTTCAAAGTACTGATACTGTGTAAAGATCGTCACACGGCCGACGTGAACGCAGCCGGCGGGTTTGTCGGCTTTACGGCCTTTGACCGCTCACATACCCTATGAAAGAGCCCGCATGATTCGCTGGATGTTAGTGGTTTTTTTAGCCTTGGTGTTAATCAATGGCCTGTTCCCGATGCTGAAAAAAATTGGCATGGGCCGCTTACCAGGCGATTTCACGTTACGTTTGTTTGGTCGGGAAATTCCCATTCCACTTGCGTCCACAATGGTTCTGAGCGGTATCCTAAGTTTGATCGTTCACTACATCTGATTGAACAGTTGCGTGATGGCCGCAACACGCGCCGCATGGATTTGGCTGGCAATCCATTCCCCTCTTTGAGCCTGAAATTCTGGCGCCCGCATCGCTGCTTGTGCGACGTCGCTGGTTGCCACCGCTGCGGCCTGGTAGAAGACCTGCCACAACCAAGTTGCTTGCACGTACGGGACCTCTTCCAGACCTAAGCGGCCACGTGCATCAGACTCGCATGCCAGCAAGATTTGTTTGAAACGATCGGGTCGTCTGAAGGCATCGCACCGGTCCAGCAGGCGCAGCGTGGCGTCGGGGCTCAAGGATTGACAGCGGTGGATGTGACCATGCTCTCGCGCAACCACCTCTGCCAATTCACGCATGGCGCGGGGGACGCGCCAGCGGATGCATACGTCATTGAGCAGTTGCACGCTGCGCAGTTCGTGACCGGTGTGGCGAGGTAGCACATCGGCAGGGGTGTTGCCTTTGCCAAAGTCGTGACACAGTGCTGCAAACCGTGTCGGAAGATCGCATTGCAGACGGGCGCTGGTATCCAACACCATCATCGCGTGGACGCCCGTATCGACCTCGGGGTGGTAGTCGGCGCGTTGTGGCACACCCCACAGCGCATCCAACTCGGGTAATAAATGTGTCAAAGCACCGCACGCACGCAAGGTCAGGAACATTTGCGAAGGCTGCGTGGCCATCAAGCCATTCGTAATTTCTTGCCAAATGCGTTCTGCAACCAAGGCGTCGACTTCGCCCGAGCTAACCATGTGGCGCATCAGTGTGAGTGTTTCGGGTGCTACTTCGAAGTCGGGCCAACGGGCGTGGAACCGTGCTAAACGCAAAATTCTGACGGGGTCCTCCGCGAAGGCGTCTGCAACGTGCCGCAAGCGCCGTTGCGCAATATCTGTCGCGCCATTGAAGGGGTCAATGAGTTGAGAAAAGTCAGGTGTCCAGTCGCTGTCATCGCCGGTGGCAATCACTTCTAGGGGCGCTGGATGCGCCACGGCCATGGCATTTATCGTCAGGTCACGACGCGCTAAATCTTGAGTCAGCGTGACATCCGGTGCCGTATAAAAACTGAAGCCGTGATAGCCCTTACTGGTTTTGCGTTCGGTCCTCGCGAGAGCGTACTCTTCTTTGGTGCGTGGGTGCAAAAAGACAGGGAAATCTGTGCCCACGGCCACAAAGCCCAACGCATCCATCTGCTCGGGTGTGGCACCGACCACCACCCAATCACGGTCACTGTTCGCTACCCCCATTAGGTGATCGCGCACGGCACCACCGACCAAAAAAACAGTGGGCTGTGAGGTGGTGGTCTCGGTCTGCATGGGTTCAGGTATCTCGCGAGCGATAGGGCTCTTCAAAGCTCAAGAAATCGTCTTCGCCGATGGCGTCAGCCACCCATTGCTGCACGCTTTTCAGCGCCAAAATACGGTTTGCATACGCGCGGCTTGTCGCGTTGATGGGAAGGCCGTAACTTTGAAGTCGCATGATGGTTGGCGCGAAGTATGCGTCGGCCGCGGAGAACGCGCCGAATAGCATTGGCCCTTTGCTGTTCGCGAGGTTCTGGGCCCAAATGGATTCGATACGCGCCAGGTCGTCACGCAGTCCGGCGTGCTTGGCATAGAGGTCGGCGCCAACGTCTTGCAAGTCAGCTTCAATATTCATGGGGCACAGGCTGCGAAGGGCGTTAAAACCACTGTGAATTTCGGCCACGATACTGCGCGCAATCGCACGCTGACTTTCGTCTCGCGGCCAAATGCCACGGTCAGGGAAGCACTCCGCTAGCCGCTCAATGATGGCCAGGGTATCCCAGACCGCCAGCGGTTTCCCCGCCGTTATCACGGTGGGATCGATTAGCACAGGGACTTTGCCCGCCACACCCAGTTGATCGAGACTTTGTTTGAATTGGGAGTCGGCGTCGAAGCTGTCAAAGCGCAAGTTGACCTCCTCAAAGACGAGCCCCAGTTCGCGCATCAAGACCCAGGGTCGCATGGACCATGAGGAGTAGTTTTTGTTGCCGATAATGAGTTTCATGTAGACCTTACCGGTGGTGATGTGCCGCAAGCGCATGGATGGATTGCGGTTGAATGCCGAGGTCGGTCAAACCGTGACAAGTTGTGGTGTCAGATGGAGCGACATTGTCCACACCCAGCGAGCGTACGTTATCGCGACTCATGAGCGTGGGGCCTGGCATCAATTCCATGAGCCCCGCTTGCAGTAATGCCAACGGTTTGGGTACGTTCACCACCCAAACTGTCTTACCACGCCATTTGGCAACGAGTTGTACCAAAGCCTTGAGTGTGAGGATCTGAGGCCCCACACACACGATGGGTTTCGTGGTGTCGAGTTGGGGGTGTGCGTGAGTCGCTAAGGTACAAATGGCCTGTGCGACGTCCCCGACAGCGATGGGTTGAAAGCGCGTGTTTGCTCCCGCTAATGGCAAAACGGGTGTCAGTGCCACTAATTTTGCGAAGAGGTTTAGGAACTGATCCCGCGGACCAAAAATAACGCTGGGCTGCAAAACGGCAACGGGACAGGCCGTGAACGACCGCCAAATCGCCTCGCCCGCAGCTTTGGTTTGTTGGTAATCGGACGGTGCATCCGTTGCCGCACCCAAAGCACTCACATGGATGACGCGTTGAAGTGGATGTATGCGGTGCGCAGCGGTGCACGCGTCGGCCAATTGCGCGACCCAGTCGACATGTGCCCGAGTGAATGCAGCGCGGCTGCCATGCAAAATGGCAATCAGGTTGATCACGATATCGTGACCGGCAATCAAGTCAATCAGTGCCTGGCCGCTTGGGGGCGCGGCAGGTAACACTGTGATATTGGGCAGGTGCGCCAGTCGACGCCCTTTTTCATGGCTACGGGTGGGCACGGTGACGCGTACACCAGTGCGTTGCAAGCGCTCGCAAACGCTTTGACCAACAAAGCCGGTGCCGCCAAAAATAATCACACGCTGGGGTTTCATTCAAGGTCCTGTTAGGGGGTATCGTCTTCAGAATCAACTCCGCCTACGGGAGAGATGGGGCCCAGCAGGCTGGCGAGGTCGAAAGCAGTCTTCGTCTGTAGCGACGCATAGATCGCGTGATTGGCGATGACGTTCTGCACATATTGTCGCGTTTCGCTGAACGGGATCAGCTCAATCCAAACTGCTGCCTCCATTGTCCCTGTTTCTGCGGAAGGGCGCCAACGGTTTGCACGCCGCGGCCCTGCGTTGTAGGCCGCTGTAGCCAATGGGACGTTGTGCTCAAACTTGTCCATCAGGATTTTTAAGTAATGGCTACCCACTTTTAAGTTGGTTTGGTGCTCGCCTAGTTGCTTGGGTTTAAAGCGCTGGAGCCCGATTTTTTTTGCCGTCCACAGTGCCGTGCTGGGCATCACCTGCATCAAGCCGTAAGCGCCAGCGTGCGAACGCGCGCGCACATTGAACCGGCTTTCTTGACGAATCAGACCAAAAATCAATGCGGGATGAATGGCTAAATCCTTGGCCTGCGCCAGAATATCAACCTCAAACGGCTGGGGGTAGCTGTGCATGAATGATGGTGTCGTTGTCATGCGTGTGCCTGCATGAATGCAGCGGTTCCACCAGCCCGCCTGACAGGCGATTTCAGCCGCTGCAAGTAAGTCACGGTCGTTCATGCCGCCAGGTTGGTGCAGGGCAACCGCATAGGTCCACTGCCGTGAGGCCTCGGATTCAAGCCCTAATTTAAACGCCACCAGCGCCGCGCGGATGTTCGGGTCGGCGCCAACGCGCTTTAAATCAGCTTTGCTTGGTTTGGGGCGGGTGTCATGAACGGCAATGGATTGCCCGAGGGTATGGCGTGCTAGCAAACCGTAATAGTCGTCGTCTTTAGCAATTCGGCGCAGTATGGCTTGCGCATGGGCTAACTGATCGGGCGCTATTGGCGTCGCTCCGATGTGCGCCCGCGCGAGCCAATACCGCCAGCTGTTTGCCTGTTGTTGGTCTGCGCGCATGCTATTGATGGTGTCTCGAGCCATATCCCAATCTTGGACGCGCAATGCCGTGCGGACCTTCCATTCACGCTGTCTGTCTGTAAGGTATTGGTTATCGATGGCTTTGAAACGGGGGTGGGCGTCTGGCTCCGCACGCCAGGCCGCCCGAACTGCGACAACGGCTTCAACCCATTGCCGCTGTGCGGTGTCGAGGGTCGATGTCCAACGTGCAAACGCCGTTTCAAAATAGCGGCTATCGGTCGTCGCCAGTCGGATCAGCGCGAGGGTGATCCAATCGGCTGACGGAGCGTTTGCGCCCGAGCGCTCGAGCCATAAGTAAGGTTGTCTAAACAGGGTTTTACCTGGGAGTTCGGCCGCTTTGTCAATGAGGGTGAGCGCGCCCAACATCGTCGACCGACTCTCGATTTCTGCACCTTGGCGCGCACGCGCCCACAGCACATCGGTACTGATCTGCTGCTCCGCAACCAAGTCACCGACCGCTTGTTGACAGCGGCGGTTACCCGGTGCCTCGTTGAACCACAGATCAATGATGGCCTCGTTTGTCACGGTATTGGTCTGATCGACTCGTCGATGGGCGCGCCACAAGCCACAGGTGATTTGATCGTCGTCGCGCATGCGGTAGCCGGTGTGCGCGTCAATCAAGGTTACCCAATCCTCTCGGTCGATGAGTTGTAGCATCCAATCATTGCGCAGTCGGTCCTCCCAGTAGGTTCCCGACCAGCGTTTCAAAAAGGCTTGAATGCTTGCAGGGCTCGCCTCTTCCAGGTTGGCTTTTAGTGTCCAATAGGCGCCCAAGGATTCGAGCGGGTGACCTTTCAATGTGGGTAACAATGCATTGAGGCGCTGGGTTTGGTTCCGCGCGTATGCGGTTTGCATCGCCACTAGGTTTTTATCAGCGATGCGGGTTGTGTTCGCGCCCCACGATGCAACTGGGCTGATAAGCGTTAGCATGCTTACCAATAGACCCGTGCCCAGCGCGTGACCGAAACGCTG
>JBMTSM010000138.1:0-5488 GCA_049448275.1 Burkholderiaceae bacterium | reverse complement strand
GCTTTCGTTGTACTTTGCTGTACGCACTCAACACATCGCCGCATGCGCGCGCGACTTCATTGGCAATCAATGTCAGACGCCCTCGGCCCTCGCCAATGCGCGCGGCAAATGCGGTGGCATCTTGCGGCAGCGGCGTCTGCAAAAAGGCGCGGTCCAGCGCCACTTCGATAATCTGTGTCCGTAGCGCTTCGGCTGTACCCAGCGACATGTAGGCGACGGACATGGCCTGTAAATCAGGTATGTTTTTTTCGAGGTATTTGAGCGCATCCTTGATTTGAAAGGCAAACAACCGTAACAAACCGAGACGGTGGTGACGCGCTGCCACATCAGGCTCGTCAAAGACTTCAATGGCGACCGCATCGTGCTTATCAACGAGCGCAGGAAAGCCAACCAAAGTTTGTTGGCCTTGTCGAATCTCCATCAACTCAGGCAGCGTTCCAAACCCCCAATTGGTGTAGCGAGCGGAACTGTCCCACACCACGCTACCGTGGTTGCGGTTGTCGACATCCACAGCGGACTGAGCGGCTGGTTTGGCGTGGCTTGATGTGACAGGTGATACGCCCTTTGTCGGCGACTTTGACACCTCAGGAGCTAGCGGTAATTTAGCCAGCTTGAGTTGTGCCAACGCTTGAAAAGCGCCGCGCGCCTGCCCACCCAATTGGGCCTTTAAGGTAGCGATATGACGCCCCATGCCCAACTGACGTCCGTGCGCATCTACCACCCGAATATTCATCAACAAATGCGGACTGAGACTATCAGGCTTCAAGTCGGTGGTCTTTACGTCCAATCCCGTCTTCGCTTTGATTTGAACGGTCAAAGCCTCGATCAATGAACCTTGTCCAAATGTGTCGGAGTCCGAGAGCGTAACGGCCATTTCGGCAGCCGTTTGGGGAATGGGTACCAAACGTGCCCGGGGCTTCTGCGGCAAACTCTTGAGCAAACCTTGTATTTTTTCTTTCAACAACCCTGGCACCAGCCACTCACACCGCGCAGGGTCTACCTGATTCAGCGCAAACAGCGGTACCTCAACTGTTACGCCATCTTTGGCGTCACCCGGTTCATGCAGGTACGTCGCAGGACAATCCACGCCGCCAACGCGCAGCAGCTTGGGAAAGGCCTGATGCGTGACGCCACTGGCCTCGTGACGCATCAAGGTTTCACGGGTCAGATAGAGGCACTTGGGGTCTTGCTTGGCGGCCACACGATACCAGCGCTCCAAAGTGTCGCCGCTGAACACGTCAGCGGGTAGCTGAGCGTCATAAAACGCCTCAATCAACGCGTCATCCACCAACACATCTTGCCGCCGAGATTTGTGCTCAAGGTCTAACACCTCCTTAATCAGACGCTGGTTCGCAGCCAGAAAAGGCAGACGGCAATCGTAGGCCCCACCCACCAGTCCATCGCGAATGAAGATCGTCCTTGCGGTCTCTGGGTCAATGCGGTCATAACGTACGCGCCGTTGGCTGTACACCGTTAGTCCGTAGAGCGTGGCTCGCTCGAGGGCCACAACATGCGCAGATTTTTTCTCCCAGTGCGGCTCGAGCAGTTGCCGCTTCAACAAATGGGCACCAACCTCCTCCAGCCACTTTGGGTCAATGGCGGCGATACCGCGTCCGAATAGACGCGCTGTCTGGACCAGCTCGGCGACTACCACCCACTTGCCGGCCTTCTTGCTCAGATTCGCACCTGGATGGGCGTAAAACTTTATTCCTCGAGCGCCCAAATACCAATCCTCAGTATCGCTCTTGCAACCGACATTTCCCAGCAAACCAGAGAGCAGTGATAAATGCAACGCCTCGTACCCTGCGGGCTTGTCATTTAACTTCCAGCCGTGTTCTGCAACGACGGTATGCAGTTGGCTGTAGACGTCACGCCACTCACGCGCGCGACGAACGTTGATGTATTGGTCACGCAGCACCTGCTCATACTGACGGTTCGACAACTTGTGTGTCTCTGGTTCAGCCCCAGCCGTCGTAGCGGTTTGGTTTGCTTTGGTACGTCGCTGCTCGGGACGCAGGTGCGCGTTCTTCGCACTTAACGTTTGTCCGGGTGGCGTGCTTGCTTTAGCACCACTGACCCAGGCGCTCAGCAACGCGTCATGATTCATGCCGCCACGGGCACGAAGCATCCATGCCCATAACCGTAAGGTGCCCAAAAACTCACTGCGCTCGTCATCGAACTTTTTATGGGCTTGATCCGCCTGCGCCTGCTTGTCAATTGGACGATCACGCACATCCTGCAGCGAAAGTGCAGCCGCGATGACCATGACCTCGGCCAAAGCGCCTCGCTGCTTCGCTTCTAAGATCATGCGACCGACCTTGGGGTCCAAAGGCAAGCGCGCCAACTGCATACCAAGCGGGGTCAGCACGTTCTCATCATCAACGGCACCAAGCTCGTTGAGCAATTGATAGCCGTCAACGACCGCACGCCGCGGCGGCGGTTCAATGAACGCAAATTGCTCAATATCGCCCAGGTGCAGCGACTTCATCCGCAGGATGACGGCAGCGAGCGAGCTTCGTAAAATTTCGGGGTCGGTATACGCCGGTCGTGCGGCAAATGCGGCGGAGTCGTAAAGACGGATAGCGATGCCATCGGCAACGCGCCCGCAACGACCACTCCGCTGGTTCGCAGCCGCTTGACTAATGGGCTCCACCAACAGCTGCTCGACTTTTTGGCGGTAGCTGTAACGCTTGACTCGCGCCGTTCCTGCATCGATCACGTAGCGAATACCGGGCACCGTCAATGACGTTTCCGCGACGTTGGTTGCCAGCACCACACGACGGCGTCCACCCGTTTCAAACACACGGTCCTGCTCAGCTTGGCTCAGTCTCGAAAACAGCGGAAGGATCTCAGTGTCGCGCAATACGGGCTGATGGCTGAGATGCTTGCGCAGGTGGTCTGTTGCTTCGCGAATTTCACGCTCACCGGGTAAGAAAACCAAAATATCGCCCTGACTGGCGTGTCCACCGCCACGCCACAACTCGTCCACTCCATCTGCGATGGCTGTATTGAGGTCGGAATCTTTTGACTCTTCGAAAGGTCGCCAACGAATCTCTACCGGATAAGTTCGACCAGAGACCTGCACGATGGGCGCCGGACCTTTGCGGGACGCGAAGTACTGCGCAAACCGATCCGCATCAATGGTTGCTGAAGTCACAATCACCTGCAGGTCGGGTCGCCGAGGCAGCAACTGACGCAAATAACCCATCAAGAAATCAATATTGAGACTGCGTTCATGCGCCTCATCGATGATGATGGTGTCGTAGGCCCTTAAAAGCGGATCGGTTTGGGTCTCCGCCAGCAAAATACCATCCGTCATGAGCTTCACGGAGGCGTCCCGAGAAAGGCGATCTTGGAAGCGAACCTTGTAGCCCACCACCTCCCCCAATGGGGTGTTTAGCTCTGTCGCGATGCGCTTTGCGACGCTACTAGCGGCAATCCGTCGGGGCTGGGTGTGCCCGATCAGTTTGCCGCCGTTGATGCGCCCGCGCCCGAGCGCCAGCGCCATTTTGGGTAGCTGTGTGGTTTTACCCGAGCCTGTCTCGCCACAGACGACGACCACTTGATGTGCCCGCATGAGCGCCATGATCTCTTCGCGCTTCGCGCTGACCGGCAGCGATTCAGGAAAATTTAGCTTTAAATCCAACGTAAAACCCGAGTTTCAAACACAAATGTAAAAGTGAACAAGGAACGATTATCCTTATGACTTCAGTGGGCCCTTCACCGGGGGCGATATTTGTTTCAATCAACCACCCCAGCGCGCTGCCATGTCTGACGTTTTCAACTTCACATTTGTTCCTTGGTTTCGGTCTGTAGCCCCCTATATTCACATGCATCGGGGTAAAACGCTGGTCGTTGGACTGGCCGGTGAAGGCATCGCAGCGGGTAAGCTCCCCAGCATTGTGCAGGACTTGGCACTGATTCAAAGTATGGGCGTGCGCATCGTCTTGGTGCATGGCTTTCGCCCCCAAGTAAACGAACAGTTGGCGGCCAAAGGACACAGCGCTGCCTTTGCGATGGGTACCCGCATTACTGACTCTGTGGCGTTGGATTGCGCCCAAGAAGCCGCGGGCCAGCTGCGCTATGAGATTGAAGCCGCATTTAGCCAAGCGCTGCCCAATACGCCCATGGCCGGTGCGAAAGTCCGTGTGCTCTCAGGCAACTTCATCACGGCGCGTCCCATTGGGTTGGTCGATGGCATTGATTTCATGCACTCAGGCATGGTGCGCAAGGTAGATGCCCACGGTATTGCAAGCGCGCTCGACATGGGCGCTTTGGTGCTTCTGTCGCCCTTTGGCTTCTCCCCAACCGGTGAGGCCTTCAACTTGGCCATGGAGGACGTTGCCACAGCGACCGCAATCGCGCTGCAGGCTGACAAGCTGATGTTCCTGACGGAAATTCCGGGTCTTCACGCCGATCTCAACGACCCTGAGACCGCCATCACAACCGAATTGCCATTGGCCCAAGCCAAGGCGATCCTCAACAGCCTGCCCAAGGCGGACCAGCCAAGCGACACCAGTTTTTACCTGCGCTACTGTGTGCAGGCCTGTGAGGCGGGCGTCGAGCGCAGCCATATCCTGCCGTTCGCAGTCGACGGTGCGCCCCTGCTGGAGATTTACACCCATGATGGCATTGGCACCATGGTGGTCGACGAAAAATTAGAAAGCCTGCGCGAGGCTTCGATTGACGATGTCAGCGGTATCCTGGCCTTGATTGAGCCGCTCGAAAAAGAAGGCGTGCTGGTCAAGCGCGACCGAACCGAAATTGAGCGCGACGCCGCGAATTACACGATCATCGAGCACGACGGGGTAATCTTCGGTTGCGCCGCGCTGTACCCCTACCCCGAGGAGCGCACGGGTGAGATGGCCGCGTTAACCGTTTCGCCGCACAGCCAGGCGCAGGGGGACGGCGAGCGGATCCTGAAGCGTATCGAGCAGCGGGCAAGGGCCTTGGGTCTGAAAAGTATCTTCGTTCTCACCACCCGCACCATGCACTGGTTCATAAAGCGGGGATTTGTTGAAGTCGCCCCCGATTCGCTACCCGAGGCACGAAAAAGCAAATACAACTGGGATCGGCGCAGCAAGGTGTTCTTGAAAAAGCTTTAAGTGCGACGCTCACGCCACCACACCAAAATGATGGCGCCGACCATCGCCACGAAGTTGATGAACGACCAGTTGGCGATGGATAACCCCAAAAACGTCCAATCGACTGCGGTGCAATCCCCGCTACCTTTGAGCAGCATGGGGATCACTTTTTGCAAGGGGAACGCTTCGATCATGCCGTAGAGGTCACGTCCGCACGAAAAGATTTCTGGTGGATACCACTGCAACCAACTTTGGCGTGCCGCTACAAATGCACCCCCAACCGCGAACAAGGCTGTCAGGATCATCCACAGGCCCCGCAGACCGCTGCCTTTGGTGTAGGCGCTAAAGGCACTAAAAACCAATGTCAGGATGAGCGCATAGCGCTGCACGATACACATGGGACA
>JBMTSM010000137.1:0-5538 GCA_049448275.1 Burkholderiaceae bacterium | reverse complement strand
GACGATGACGTCAAGAGTTTCGTGTTCCGCTCAAGTCGCGCATTCGATCCGGCCAAGCTCGAGGAATTCTTGGGTGCAGTGGTGCAGATTTATGGTCCCAAGATGCTGCGTTACAAGGGCGTGCTGAACATGAAGGGCACTTCGCGGAAGGTGATTTTCCAAGGGGTCCATCAGCTCATGGGAAGCGACCTCGGTCCCGAATGGGCGATGGGTGAGCAGCGCGAGAGCAAGATGGTGTTTATCGGCATCGATTTGCCCAAAGACATCCTGATTCAGGGTTTAAACCAGTCATTAATTTAGAGGAAAACCCGTAATTTCCGGGGTAAACGCGCTAATTGAAGCCATTTACGTTTTTAGCCGGCCAAAGCGGGTATAACATCGCCTGCGACAGTTTTGCGATAGACGACAAAGGAGACAATTAAAATGCCCGCTAAGAAGACGACAGCGCCAGCGAAAGCCAAGGCAAAAACCGTCGCGAAGGTGGCCGTCAAGGCCCCTGCCAAAAAGGCTGTGCCTGCAAAGGCGGCCCCCAAGTCGGCGGCCAAGTCCTTGTCTCCAAAGAAGCCAGCATCCAAAGCCAAGCCGGTTGTCGCGAAAAAGCCGGTGACGGCTAAGCCCGCTGCCAAGAAAGCGCTGGTGAAGCCAGTGGCTGCCAAAAAATCGCCCCCAAAAAAGACCGTCGCCAGTAAATCTGCCGCCAGCAAAACCGTTGCCAAGGCCCCTGCAAAGAAGGCGCCCGTCAAAAAAGTAGTGGCTAAAAAAGTAGCGGCTAAAAAAGCGGTCGATAAAAAGCCAGTCGCCAAAAAGACGCCTGCAAAGACGCTTGTAAAGAAGCAGGCGCCCGCAAAGGTTCAAGCCAGTAAATCGAGCAAGCAGCCCGCCACGAAAGCGATTGCCAAAAAGCCTGCTGTAAAGGCCGCGCCAGCGAAAGCCGCGGCGCCTAAG
Organism: Burkholderiaceae bacterium; assembly: GCA_049448275.1. Taxonomy (GTDB): domain Bacteria; phylum Pseudomonadota; class Gammaproteobacteria; order Burkholderiales; family Burkholderiaceae_C; genus RS62. The sequence goes on along the minus strand of JBMTSM010000137.1, from coordinate 4,593 downwards.
GCAGAAGCGAAACCGGTTACGCCGAAAGCCACCAAGCCTCAAGCGGTGGCGGCTGCACCCGGTGCACCAGCGGCCGAGGCGAAAAAGCCTGGTCGCAAGCGAACCAACAATAAACCCATTGCGCCCAGCATGTCAGACGCGGACTTAACGCCCGCACATGCGCCTGACGCTGCAAAAGCCACTTTTATTCAAGATCACACCCCTGTCATGACTGTTACCGTTCCCGCGCCTATCAAGAAAGATCCCAAGCGCGCCAACAATTGGAAAACCAAAGCGCTTGCAGACCTCACCGATGAAGATATTTTGGCGATGCCAGACTCGGAGTACATGAATGATGTGCAAGTGGCTTTCTTCCGTGCCCGTTTGGTCACGCTGAAAAATGACATGCTCGCCAACGCGGGTCAAACGACTGAAAATTTGCGTGAGGACACCGTTGTAGTGCCCGATCCAGCCGATCGCGCCACCATCGAAGAAGAGCATGCACTCGAGTTGCGCACGCGTGATCGTGAGCGCAAGCTGTTAAAGAAAATCCAGCAATCCATCATGGCGATTGACTCCGGTGAGTACGGGTTTTGTGATGAAACCGGTGAGCCGATTGGCGTGGGACGCCTCTTGGCGCGCCCCACCGCTAGCCTGTCCTTGGAAGCGCAGCAGCGCCGTGAATTGAAGCAAAAGCTATACGGCGATTGAGGGTGCCAACCCCTTATATTCAAAAGGCCGCTTCTGCGGCCTTTTTATTTTGATAAAAAAATACACCCCAAGAATTCCTCATAAGTCACTTTTACTGCTATTCATAAGTTGTTCATTAATTTGAATTTTTTCTCTCTCCTTATTTCAAAAAAGCCCATCTAAGTCATTGATTCCATTGAAAAAATAGTCAGATCCGCTTGCAAGCGACACATTTCCTGATAAAGTGTCAAAAAGTGCAATTAAGTGGTGAAAAGTGTTTTTTAGGGAAAACTGACTGTGTTTCAAGGGGCCTCATCAATCAACCTCGACGCGAAAGGGCGGCTGTCTATGCCGACCCGTTATCGCGACGTGCTCCAAGCGAGCGCGCAGGGGTGTTTGACGATTACCAAGCACCCGCACGGTTGCCTGATGGTTTTCCCCCGTCCTGAGTGGGAGGTGTTCCGCTCACGCATTGCCGCACTGCCGATGCAAGCGCAATGGTGGAAGCGAATTTTCTTGGGTAACGCGTCTGATGTGGAGTTGGACGGCACCTCCCGCGTCCTCGTGTCGCCCGAGCTGCGAGCGGCCGCTGGCATCAATAAGTCCGTGATCTTATTGGGTATGGGCAGCTACTTTGAGCTGTGGGATGCCGATACGTATGCGGCCAATGAAGCCGATGCCATGAAGGGCGAAATGCCCGACGTATTCAAAGACTTCTCATTTTGAGGGATCCTGAGTGAGCGCTTCGACGACACCCTGGACACATGACACGGTGCTTCTGACGGAAGCCGTGGACGCCCTCGCCATCAAAGCGGACGGCGCTTACATCGATGCCACGTTTGGTCGGGGCGGTCATTCGGCATTAATTCTAAAGACCCTAGGTCCGAATGGCCACCTATTGGGTGTCGATCGCGATCCGGAAGCCGTTGCGCATGCGCGAACCTGGCGCGACGAGCGTTTCGCGATTCGGCATCAAGCCTTTCACACCATTTCAGATCTGCCCGATGCCAGTATCGATGGCTTGCTGATGGACTTGGGGGTCAGCTCGCCGCAAATCGACGACCCCACACGTGGCTTTTCATTTCGTCACGACGGCCCACTCGACATGCGCATGGACACCACCCGTGGCCAGAGCGTTGCCGAATGGCTTGAAGGCGCAACCCCTGAATTCATTGCGGAGGTGATTCGTGACTATGGCGAAGAACGGTTTGCTGTACAGATTTCAAAGGCGATTGATCGTCGCCGACAGGAACGGGGCCCTTTTCGAACCACCCTTGAACTGGCCCAAGTCGTGGCTGGCGCGGTCAAAACCCGCGAGCCGGGCAAGGACCCTGCAACGCGGACATTTCAGGCTTTTCGGATTTTCATCAACGCCGAACTTGAAGAGTTACAGCAAGCGCTAACCGCGAGTCTGCGTCTGCTGAAACCTGGGGGGCGCTTGGTGGTCATCAGTTTTCACTCGCTCGAAGACCGGATTGTTAAACAGTTCATTGCCACCCATTCGCGTGAGGTGGTTGACCGCCGCGCCTTGTTTGCCCCGGCCAAAGCGTTGCCTCTGAAGTCACTGGGCCGGGTTAAAGCCAGTGCCGCTGAGGTAGCGGGTAATCCGCGCTCACGCAGTGCGGTGATGCGTGTTGCTGAGCGTACCGAGGTGGCTTTGTGATTCGCGTCAACATCGCACTTGTTGTCGCGATCATGGGCACGGCTGTGGGTCTGATCAACACGCAATATGATTCCCGCCGCCTCTACAACGCGGTCGATCAGGAGAGCACGCGTGCACGCCAACTGAATATTGATTATGAGTCGCTGCGTGTCCAGCGACGGGCCGAGGTGGCACCTGCCCGGGTACAAGCCCTTGCCGTTACGCGGTTAAAAATGCGGGCGCCTGATCCATCGATCACCGAGTACGTGAGTCACCCACAACCGGTGGAGCAACGACCATGAGACGGCGCGAAACCATCGCCTACAGCGCCAGTCCCTTGTTGGCATCGCGCACGCCAGTTTGGCGGAGCCGATTTATTTTGGCGGCTTTGGCCTTGGCGTTCCTGACATTGGCGGGTCGCGCGGTTTATGTCCAGGTACTGGATAACGACTTCTTTCAGCGGCAAGGCGAGGCGCGGTTTGCACGCACCATTAAGCTGCCACCAAGTCGTGGCCGGGTGCTTGACCGCAATGGCCTTATTTTGGCCAGTAGCGTACCGGCTTATGGCATTTGGGCAGACGGCGCCAACCCGAAAGATCCTAATTTGGGTACGTTGGCCAAGTTACTCGACATGCCGCGATCGGCGGTATTGGAGCGGGTTTCGAGATCTGCCGAGGGTTTTGTTTACCTCAAACGACAGGTCAGCGAAAGCACCCGCGAGCAAATCAGAGCCTTGAAGATCAAGGGCATTTCTGACACCAAAGAATACAAACGTGAGTACCCTGAAGGTGAAGCTGCGGCCCATGTGGTGGGCTTCACCAATATTGAGAGTCAAGGCATTGAAGGCGTTGAGTTGGCTTTCAACGAGCAGTTGACTGGCCATGCCGGTTCGCGCCGTGTGCTCAAAGACAAGATGGGGTCCATCATCGAGGACCTGCGCGATGTGGTGCCGCCGGTTAATGGCAAAGACGTGCAGTTGTCGATTGACAGCAAGGTTCAGTTCTTTGCTTTCGACCAACTACGCCAGGCCGTGCAAACCCACGATGCGGTTGGTGGCAGCGTGGTGGTTTTAGATATACACAGTGGCGAGATTTTGGCACTGGCGAATTACCCCAGCTACGACCCGAGTGACCGTCGCCGCTTAACGGGCGCCATGCTGCGCAACCAAGCCATTACCGATACCTTTGAGCCGGGCTCGACCATCAAGCCGTTCACCGTGAGTTTGGCCCTTGAGCGACGGAATGTTCGTCCGACCACGGTCTTTGAAACGGCGCCGGGTTACATCATGGTCGGTCGTCACAAAATCAGCGACTCCTCGAAGCACGGCGCTTTGACAGTGAGTGAGATTATTCAAAAGTCCAGTAACGTGGGGACAGTGAAGATCGCCGATGGTTTGACAGCCAAGGCAATGTGGCAAAACTTGATTGATGTTGGCTTTGGACAAAAGCCTGACATCATTTTTCCGGGTGCAGCGACCGGTCGCCTGCGCGGATATGACACTTGGCGCGCATCTGAAAAAGCAACGCTGAGTTACGGCTACGGTCTGTCAACGTCACTCTTTCAACTTGCGCGGGCCTACAGCGTCTTTGCCCGCGATGGTGACATGATCCCCACCACCATTTTGAAGCGCAGTCAGGTGGCCAGCGGCACACAGGTGTTCAGTGCACAAACGGCGTCACAAATGCGCGCTATGCTGATGCTGGCAACCGGTGATGAAGGGACCGCACCACGGGCTCAAACATTGGGCTATTCTGTCGCGGGTAAGACAGGCACCGCACGCAAGATTGAGGGTAAGGGCTACTCCAATAAGAAGTACCGCGGCTTTTTTGTTGGATTCGCACCGGTCGAGGAACCTCGCATCGTCGTCGCCGTGATGATCGATGAACCACGCAAGGGTGGTTTTTATGGTGGTACGGTGGCTGCGCCCGTGTTCAGCCGTACGGTACAAAACACGTTGCGTGTCTTGGGCGTCACGCCCGATCAATCTGTAAAACCGAATATCACTGCCTCGGGCGTGGAGGAGTCGCTGTGAGTGATCACCAAGCCCTCGTCCAGTGGTTGCGCGACTGTGGCGTGATACGGTTAGACGCCGATAGTCGCCAGGTGACAGCGGGCAGTGCGTTTGTCGCGTGGCCCGGACATGCGCGCGATGCGCGAGAGTTCGTTGACCAGGCTTTAAAGGCCGGTGCGGTCGTTGCGCTGGTCGAGGCGAATGATCTTGAAACCAGCTGTTTGCCAGCGGCGTTGCAGACAGACCCACGGGTACGTCCGGTTGCCGACCT
>JBMTSM010000136.1:0-5568 GCA_049448275.1 Burkholderiaceae bacterium | reverse complement strand
GGGACATCCGCCCACTTGGTGCCCGCGGCCAAGCCATGGTCGGGCGCGCCTTCGGCCTCGTCGTAGATCCAGCCACAAATCAGGCACATCCAAGTCGTTGTATCGCTCATATTGTTCTCAAAACCGTGTCATAGAATGTCTCTATTGTATCGACCCAACCACCCGAGGCGATACGCCGCTGACGGCTTCTTGACTGGCCCCCGTGAAACTCATAACGTCCATCAATGAGCACCGATTTAACCGACCCCGTTGATCCCCCCGTCGAGGGTGGTCCGCCCCGTGAGGGCAACACCATCGCCCAACAGCTCACACTGCCGTGTGTGCTGTCTTTCAATGCGAACGACCCGACAGGCGCTGGTGGCTTGGCTGCGGACGTTGCGGCAATGGGCTCAGCATCGGTACACATGCTGCCAGTCGTTACGGCCGTGTTAATACGCGACACCACCGACGTACAAGATCATGTCGCCCTTGAAGAAGAGACCGTCACCGACCAAGCGCGGATGGTTTTGGAGGACATTCCTGTCGCCAGTATCAAAGTGGGCTTTTTGGGTAGCCCCGAAAACGTCAGTGCTGTGGCGCAAATTGCCAACGACTACGCGGACATCCCCGTGGTCGCCTACATGCCCAGCATTACCTGGATGGATGAGCTGGCTTTGGATGCCTATCTCGATGCCTTCACTGAGCTGATGCTGCCGCAAACGGCCGTACTGGTGGGCAACTACAGCACCCTATGCCGCTGGTTGTTACCTGACTGGGACCACGAGAGACCGCCTAGCCCGCGCGATGTCGCGAGAGCCGCGCAGATGCATGGTGTGAGCTACACCTTGGTCACTGGCGTGAATGCGCCCGGCCAATTCTTAGAAAACCACTTGGCCTCACCCGAGAGTATTTTGGCAACCGCCCGCTTCGAGCGCTTCGATACCACTTTCGTCGGTGCAGGGGAAACTCTGTCGGCTGCGCTGACGGCGCTCCTCGGCGCCGGCGAGGATTTGCAAAACGCGTGTGCAGAAGCACTCACTTACCTAGATCAGAGCCTTGATGCGGGTTTTGCCCCTGGCATGGGACTGGCAATCCCCGATAGACTCTTCTGGGGTCGTGGCGACGAGGACGAGGTTGTAGGCCCGGCCGTGTCTGAAGCCGAAATAGACGGCATCGACCTCGGCGACTTCCCTTTGGACGACACCAAACACTAACGCTTTCTCTTTGTTCTAAACGAATCAACTCCTATCTATGAGCCAAAACGACGTCTTATTCGATCGCGCCAAACAGACCATTCCCGGCGGTGTGAATTCCCCTGTGCGCGCCTTCAAAGCGGTTGGTGGTACGCCTCGCTTCGTCACCAAGGGCGATGGCGCCCACTTTTGGGACGCAGATGGCAAACGCTACATCGACTACATCGGCTCATGGGGGCCCATGATTTTGGGTCACCGACACCCTGCCGTCACGGCGGCGGTTCTGGGCGCCGTTGAGCAAGGGTTATCTTTCGGCGCGCCGACCGAACGTGAGGTGGAGTTGGCGGAAGAGATCATCAAACTGGTGCCCTCCATTGAAATGGTGCGCCTGGTCAGCTCCGGCACCGAAGCCGGCATGAGCGCGATTCGCTTGGCCCGTGGTGCAACCGGACGCAGCAAAATTATCAAATTCGAGGGCTGTTACCACGGACATGCCGACGCCTTGTTGGTAAAGGCCGGCTCTGGCCTCGCCACCTTTGGCAACCCCACCAGCGCAGGGGTACCACCCGAGGTGGTTCAACACACGATGGTGCTTCCCTTCAACGACATCGAAGCGCTAGAGGCGGCCTTTGCTGCCTACGGTGATGACGTGGCCTGTCTGATGATGGAGCCAGTCGCGGGCAACATGAACTTTGTGCGCTCAAGTGTGCCATTCATGAAGCGCTGCCGAGAGTTGTGCACCGCGCACGGCGCGATTTTGGCTTTCGACGAAGTGATGTGTGGTTTTCGCGTTGCGTTGGGGAGCGCACAAAGCCTCTATGCGAAAGAGATTCCAGGCTTCGAACCCGATATGACGGTGATGGGCAAAGTGATCGGTGGCGGCATGCCACTCGCAGCGTTCGGTGGCAAGCGCGAAGTCATGTCACACCTCGCACCCTTGGGTGCCGTCTACCAAGCCGGTACCCTGTCAGGCAACCCCGTGGCAACCGCTTGCGGCTTGGCGACCCTGCGGGAAATTCAAAAGCCAGGCTTTTTCGAAACCCTGCATGCACGCACCCGCTCACTCATCGAGGGTATGGCCACAGAAGCGCGCGCGGCAGGTATCTCCTTTTGTGGTGACAGCGAAGGCGGTATGTTCGGTTACTTCTTCATGGACACATTGCCGCAGAACTACGCGACCGTGATGACCACTGATGCAACGCGCTTCAACCGTTTCTTCCACCACATGCTGGATGAGGGCGTTTACTTTGCACCCGCCCTGTTCGAGGCAGGTTTCGTCAGCGCAGCGCACTCAGAGCAAGACATTACCGATACCGTTGCCGCAGCAAAGCGGGCGTTCGCCGCCCTGTAAACCACGCCGTCTCAGTGACGGAAGTGGCGCACGCCGGTGAACACCATCGCCACGCCCCGTTCATCGGCAGCGTCGATAACCTCTTGGTCACGCATGGAGCCGCCCGGTTGAATCACCGCGGTGGCGCCTGCATCGACGACAACATCGAGACCATCGCGGAACGGGAAAAACGCGTCACTCGCGACCACAGTGCCAGACAGTGTCAGACCCGCGTGTCCCGCCTTGATACTGGCAATGCGGGCTGAATCCAATCGGCTCATTTGACCAGCGCCGACGCCCATCGTCATGCCGTCTTTGCAAAACACGATGGCGTTTGATTTGACGTAGGTTGCCACTTTCCAAGCAAATAACAGGTCCTCCAACTGCTGCTGTGTCGGCTGTACTTTGGTCACGACCTTGAGGTCAGCCACTGTCAGCTCGTGGTTGTCAGCTGTTTGAATCAGTAGGCCTGAACCCACGCGTTTCACATCTTGGGCGTTTCGCCCTCGAGCCCATGCGCTGTCGCCGGCAGCGTCTGGCAAATCAATCTGCAACACCCGAACGTTGGCCTTGGCTTTGAATACCGCCAACGCGGCTTCGCTATAGGCCGGCGCCATCAGCACTTCCACAAATTGCTGGCTGATCGCCTGCGCGGTGGTTTCATCCACCTCGCGATTCAAGGCAATGATGCCGCCGAACGCCGACGTGGGATCGGTTTGAAACGCCTTTTTATAGGCGCCTGCGGCGTCAGCGGCCAACGCCACGCCACAGGGATTGGCATGCTTCACGATGACGCACGCGGCATCATCAAAGCTCTTGACGCACTCCCATGCGGCGTCTGCATCAGCGATGTTGTTGTAGGACAGTTCTTTGCCTTGCAGTTGCTTGGCGGTGACCAATGAACCCGGCGCGGGGTACAAGTCGCGGTAGAAGGCGGCGGCTTGGTGGGGGTTCTCGCCGTAACGAAGGTCTTGCAACTTCACAAAGCGGCCGTTTGATTGCCCCGGAAAAGCACTGCGCGTTCCCGTCTCAAGATCAAAAGCGGAGAGGTAATCACTGATCGCAGCGTCGTAATTACTGATGCGGTTGAACGCCGCGACAGATAACGCGAACTTGGTTGTCATACTGACAGCACCGTGCGCTTTGAGTTCTGTAATCACGGTGTCGTACTGGCTGGCATCGGTCAGAACAACAACGTCCTTCCAGTTTTTAGCGGCACTGCGAACCATGGCAGGGCCACCGATGTCGATGTTTTCGATGGCATCTTCCAGCGTACAGCCGGCTTTTGCCACGGTGGCCTCAAAGGGATAAAGGTTAACCACCAACAGATCAATGGTCGCGATGCCGTGGGTGGCTAATGCCGCCATGTGTTCAGGCATATCACGGCGGGCGAGCAAACCACCATGCACCTTGGGATGTAAGGTCTTGACTCGGCCATCCAACATCTCAGGAAAACCAGTTACGGTCGCCACCTCGGTCACGGGCAAGCCTGAATCGGCCAGCAGCTTGGCCGTCCCGCCGGTTGACAGCAGGCCAATACCCAGTTCGTGGAGCGCGCGCGCGAGCTCGACGACACCCGCTTTATCGGAAACAGAAATAAGTGCATTCATGGTTTGATTCACAGTTCAAAAATAAAATGGGGGGCGCGCTGCCTCAGTCCAACAAACGGTGTTGAATCAATTTTTTGCGCAAGGTGTTGCGATTCAACCCGAGCCACTGGGCGGCTCGCGATTGGTTTTGGTTGGCCTGCACCATCACGGCCTCAAGCAGGGGTTTCTCGACGACGCCAATCATCATGTCGTACAAGCCGTGGGGCTCACTGCCTGCCAGATCGGCAAAGTACGCTTCAAGGCTAGCGCGCACGTCTCTCTCAATGTCTTGTCTACTCATGCTGTTTTCTCACTGTGCAGCAACCAATGGCTGCCATTCCATACCAAGCGCATCGAGACTGTCCGTGGCCCACGCGTCGAAGTAGGTCTCGACCGCTTCGAGCTGTGTCTCACAAGTGGTGATTTGATTAACACGGCGGCGTAACAAGTCACCCGCCGGCAAGTGCTGGGCGTACCAGCCCAGATGTTTGCGGGCCGAACGCACGCCTGTGAACTCACCGTACAAGTCGTAGTGCTCATGCAGATGGGTGAGCATCCACGCCCGCATTGACCCGGCGCTTGGCGGGGGTGCATGCACGCCCGTGCTCAAAAAGGTGGCGATTTCTTGAAACAACCAGGGCTTGCCTTGAGCGGCCCGCCCGATCATCACCGCGTCGGCACCCGTTTGTGCCAAAACGGCCTTAGCGGATTCCGGCGACTGGATGTCACCGTTCGCCACCACGGGTATGCGCACGCGCGACTTGATGTCGGCCACGGTCTCATGCTCGGCATAACCTTTGTAGCCTTGCTCGCGCGTGCGACCATGAATGGTCAGCATCTGAACACCGGCTTGCTCAGCCGCAACTGCGAGTTGACGCGCATTTTTGGCGTGTGCTGCCCACCCGGTTCGCATCTTCAAGGTGACGGGTACGCCCTTGGGCTCGCAAGCTTTCACCACGGCAGATACGATCTCGATGGCCAGCGTCTCGTCTTGCATCAAGGCAGACCCCGCCCATTTGTTGCACACCTTCTTGGCTGGGCAACCCATGTTGATATCGATGATTTGCGCACCACGGTCGATGTTGTAGACCGCGGCTTCGGACATCATTTGGGCGTCCGTACCTGCGATTTGCACGGCAATGGGCCCTGTTTCACCCGCGTGATTGGCGCGACGCGATGTCTTGAGTGAGTCCCACAGATCTCGGCGTGATGTCACCATTTCACTCACGGCATAGCCTGCACCCAGTTGCTTACACAACTGGCGAAACGGCCGGTCTGTCACGCCAGCCATAGGCGCTACAAACAAGTTGTTGCTGAGTTTGATTGAACCGATTTGCACGATGGGGGAAGCGATGAAGTGCGGTGTCGTTGGTCAACGCGGCACCATTGAGGCTGCTGAAAATTTAAGCAGTATTGTACCTATACTCAACCCCATGGATGCTTGGCTCACCGCAACGATCAATTGGCTCAGCTTGCC
>JBMTSM010000135.1:0-5641 GCA_049448275.1 Burkholderiaceae bacterium | reverse complement strand
AATGCATTACGCACATTGTGTTCACCCGGCAAGTTCAGCACCACTGACAAGTCGGGACGCTTTTCAGGTAGGTTTCTCTGAGCGGTGAAATGCATTTGCCCACCCACAGCGCGAACATTGACCGCGCGAATTTGCGCGTCAGCATCTAACCCGTAGGTCACCACAGGGCGGGCAATCTGGGGCAACAAGGACCGCACGGCTTCACTGTCCACACACACCACAGCCGCGCCATAAAACGGCATTCGGTGCATGAAGTCGATGAACGCCTGCTTCAGATTTTCAAAATCGTGTCCGTAGGTATCCATGTGATCTTCATCAATATTGGTGACCACGGAGAGGATCGGTAGCAAATTCAAAAACGATGCATCGGACTCATCGGCCTCCACCACGATGTACTCGCCACTACCTAACTTGGCATTCGCACCCGCGCTGTTGAGGCGTCCGCCAATCACAAACGTGGGGTCGAGGCCAGCAGCGGCTAATACACTCGATACCAAACTGGTCGTCGTCGTCTTACCGTGCGTACCGGCGATGGCGATGCCTTTTTTCATCCGCATCAACTCAGCCAGCATCACCGCACGTGGCACCACTGGCACGAGCTTTTCATGCGCGGCAACCACTTCGGGGTTATCCGCGCGCACGGCTGTTGACGTCACCACTGCATCGGCTCCGCTGATGTGGTCCGCGGCATGACCCACCATGACAGTGGCACCCAAACTACGCAAACGTTTAATGCTTGGACCGTCACTCAAATCGCTGCCGGTTACGCGATAGCCAAGGTTGATCAAAACCTCGGCAATGCCACTCATACCGGCACCGCCAATGCCAACAAAGTGGATGTGATTGATAACGTGTTTCATGATGGGATACAGGCCTCACTGGCAGTGACCATCGCGTCGACGGCACCCGTCTTCGCTAAAGACCGCGCTTTGATGGCCCGGGCCTTGAGTTGCTCGCGATCCAAATGCATCAAAAAGTCGGCCAATTGTTGGGGAGTGAAATCACGCTGCTGGCGAAGCCAAGCGGCATCCTGCGAGACCAAAAATTGCGCGTTTGCTGTTTGGTGATCGTCAACCGCATGCGGAAACGGCACGAATAAAGCAGCCACGCCAACCGCGCTGACCTCGGTCACAGTACTGGCTCCTGCCCGGCAAATCACCAAGTCGGCGATCTCCATCGCACCCGCGACATCATCAATGAAGGCACACAATGTGGCTTGGACAGCGGCGTCATCCTCTGCGCGAATTCCGGCCGCAGCATAACTGGCTTGCAACGCACTGAGGTGTTTTTCGCCGCTCTGGTGAACGACAAAGGGCTTGTGGCCTGCGGGCAGCATTGCCAACGCTTGAGGAACCAAATCGTTTAGCGCAGCCGCACCCAAGCTGCCACCGAGCACCAGCAATCGCAATGGACCCCCCCGCTGGTCATACCGTTCAGCCGGATCGGAAGGTTTCAAAAACGCAGCCCGCAAGGGGTTGCCGATCCATTCGCCACCCGTCAGCGCACCCGGAAACGCCACGAATTTACGCTTGGCGATTAAACCTATCAATCGATTTGATAACCCGGCGATGGCATTCTGCTCATGCAACAACACGGGTCGCCCTGACAACCAAGCTGCTAAGGCGCCCGGAACCGTGATGAAGCCCCCCAAGCCAACGACCACGTTTGGTTTGAGTCGTCGCATCACCTGCAAGGCGGCAAGCGTTGCGCGCACCAGACGCAACGGCGCGAGGAGCTTTGTGACGAGCCCCTTACCGCGCACACCACCAAAAGCCAAGGTGTGCAGTGCGAAGCCATGAGGCGGAATGATGCGTGATTCCATGCTGTTGGGTGCGCCCAACCAGTCAACGTCCCACTGCCCATCGCGCAGCGCCTGTGCCAATGCCAGGCCAGGAAAAATATGACCGCCAGTGCCGCCAGCCATTACCAAAGCGCGCGGTTTCAGGTGCTGCCTCATTGGCGCCCTCCCCGCATCAGTTGTCGGTTCTCGTGGTCTATGCGCAAAACAACGGCAAGGGCCACGAGGTTCAGCAAAATGGCAGAGCCACCGTAACTCATCAGCGGCAGGGTCAAACCTTTGGTTGGTAGAGCGCCCAAATTCACACCGATGTTAATGAAGGTTTGGAAGCCAATCCACAAGCCAATCCCCTGCGCGACCAAACCACTGAACACCTGATCCAGCGCAATGGCCTGCCGACCAATCTGCAGAATACGCCGTGTCAGCCACATGAAAACGGCGATGATGATCAGGACGCCGACTAAACCAAACTCTTCACCGATCACAGCCATCAAAAAGTCGGTGTGCGCCTCAGGTAACCAGCTCAGCTTTTCAACGCTCCCACCGAGACCCACACCGAATATCTCCCCGCGACCAAACGCGATGAGTGAATGCGATAACTGATAACCGCTACCCAGCGCATGTTCTTGACTCCACGGATCGAGGTACGCAAAGATGCGGGCACGACGCCACTCACTTAACCAAATCATTGCGCTGAACGCCAGCAAGAGCAGGCAACTCAATAGGAAGAAAACCTTGGCATTGACACCACCCAGGAACAAAATTCCCATGGCGATCACCACGATCACCATGAAGGCACCCATATCAGGCTCCAACAACAACAGCACCCCCGTGATGGCAATCAGCACGGCGATCGGAGTCACAGCGCGGAAGAAGTTTTCCTTCATGTCCATCTTGCGGACCATGTAGTTGGCGGCGTACAGGACGACGCCAAACTTGGCCAACTCCGATGGCTGAAACGTGAAGAACCCCAATCGAATCCAACGAAGTGCACCGTTCACATCTTTTCCAATAAACGGCACCAACACCAAGCCCAGCAAGATCAAACTCAATACAAAGACCTGAGGCGCACGCTTCTCCCAGACCGCCATGGGCACCTGAAAGGCCACCAAGGCAAACATGAAGCCCACAAAAATGGCCACAGTGTGACGAATGACAAAATGCAGCGGTGCGTAGTTTGCGAAGCGTGGACTGTCAGGCAAGGCAATGGTGGCGGAGTACACCATCACCAGTCCAAATAAAACCAAGCCGACCACCGCCCAAAGCAAGGGCTGATCAAACCCGTGCTCCCTGACCTCCAGCGGACGCGTGCGCACAAAGTCCCGGCTATTGATACGCACGGGAATGTGCTCGGGAGTCTCTACCGCCTCGCGACGTTTGAACCAGTTGGGCCAATTCATGACAGCACGGCCCCCTGTTGGTCTGCCAACGCTTGAACCGCGTCGGTGAATGCGGCCGCACGTGCGACATAGTTTTTATACATATCCAAGCTGGCACAGGCTGGCGATAACAAAACCACATCTCCCGTGCGCGCCACTTGTGCAGCGGCCTGAACAGCCGCACGCATGTCACCTGCATCCATGCAATCGACACCTGTCCCAGACAGTGCCTGCCGAATCAAGCCAGCATCTTTACCAATCAATACGACCGCACGTGCATACCGTTTGATCGGCTCGCATAACGGAGCGAAGTCTTGCCCCTTGCCATCGCCCCCCAAAATAACCACCAGTGGTCGTTCAACACCCAACCCGTTGAGGGCTGCTAATGTAGCGCCGACATTGGTCCCTTTGCTGTCGTCGATGTATTCAACGTCCTGCAAGATGGCGACAGGCTGTGCGCGATGGGGCTCACCGGGATACGCCCGCAAAGCGTGCAACATGAGGGCCAGATTGCCTCCTGCCGCCGTCGCCAACGCCAAGGCAGCCAGTGCGTTGCAGGCATTGTGTTGGCCACGAATGCGCAACGCATCTGCAGGCATCAGACGCTGTAAGAAGACCGCCACTGGTGAGGCCTCTTTTTTCGGCTGCCGAATGACATCGTCAGCTGCCTCTGCGCGTACCAACCAAGTCAACCCATTGGTGGATTCCAAACCCCAATCTCCGGGGCGGGTTGGCGCATCAGCGCCAAAGCTTTGCCACTGTGCATACGGCTTGGGTGCTTCGCCCCGCTTGAGGGTCGGCGGTGGTGGTGGCTCACTGGCCATCACGATCTGGTCTTGACGGTTCAACACCCGCAGGGTGAGCTCACCAAAAATACGCTGCTTGCTGGCAACGTAGTGCGCCATATCGCCATGCCAATCCAAATGGTCTTGGGAAATATTCAAAACAGTGGCGGCCGTAGGCTCGAACGATTGGCTACCGGCTAATTGAAAACTCGACAACTCCAGGACCCACACATCAGGCCACTCGCCATTGTCCAAGCAACTCATGAGCGCATCCAACATGGCGGTGCCAATATTTCCTGCGGCGACTGCATGGATACCCGACCATCGCAACAAATGCTGGGTCAATGCGGTGACCGTGGTCTTGCCATTGGTTCCGGTGATTGCCAGGACCTGAGGCGCGCGGCTTTTAGGCTCGGTTCGCGCAATCGGTGGCAATATCTCATCGGAAGCCAATTCACCCTCAGCAGTCATCGCGACCGGATCAAAGTCGTCATCGACTTCATCAGGCTCCTCGTCCGTTGCAGCCTTATCGATGTCGGTCTCAGGCTCAGCAGAGGGCGTTTCCTCACCCATTTCAGGCGGTAGCTCGGGCGCCGGTTCGTGCGCTTTTAAGCCCTCGACGAACAGGTCTAATTCAGTGCCCACCAGACAACCCTGCGCCTCTGACCATTCGGTTACAGGCAACAAGTGCGCCGGGCTCAGACCAGGACTCACGTAGATCGCCGACCACGCAGCATCAGCCGCCAACACATGCGCCAGTGGCCCTTGTTTAACGGTGACCGCTGGCAATTCACTTTGCACCTGTGCAAGACGTGCGGCATCCTCACGCGTGTCGATTAGGGTGACATGGTCGCCGGCACGCGCGCACCATCGCGCCATCGCCATGCCGGAGATGCCCATACCCACCACCAAGACTTGTTTAGGAGTCGTCACCTTCTGTCTGATGCCTTCTTATCGCAACTTCAAAGTTGATAAACCCACCAAGCACAGCAGCATGGTGATGATCCAAAACCGAACAACCACTTGGGTTTCCGCCCAGCCTTTTTTCTCAAAATGGTGATGGAGTGGCGCCATTTGCAGTAATCGGCGCCCCTGTCCAAACTTGCGTTTGGTGTATTTGAAATACGACACTTGCAACATCACGGAAAGCGCTTCGACAACGAAGATGCCACCCATCACAGCCAACACAATTTCTTGCCGCACAATGACCGCGATCGTCCCGAGTGCTGCGCCCAGCGCCAATGCGCCGACATCACCCATGAACACCTGCGCGGGATGGGTGTTAAACCACAAGAACGCCAATCCCGCGCCAGCCATTGCGGCGCAAAAAATGAGTAACTCACCCGCGCCAGTGATAGTCGGCAGATTCAGATATTTGGAGAAATTCGCGTTCCCCGTCACATAGGCGAATACCCCCAACGCAGAGCCGACCATGATGACTGGCATGATGGCGAGACCGTCCAGACCATCTGTCAGGTTGACCGCATTACTGGAGCCAACGATCACCAAGTAGGTCAACACCACAAACCCAAGAACACCCAAGGGGTAACTGATGGTTTTGACGAAAGGCACCAACAGGTCTGCCGTGGGCGGTAGGTCGATGGTGAAACCGGATCGCACCCATGCCATGAACAACTCAAAGACCCGTGCGTTTGAGTTTTCAGATATCGCAAACGCCA
>JBMTSM010000134.1:0-5668 GCA_049448275.1 Burkholderiaceae bacterium | reverse complement strand
GTGGTGTGGGACATCTTGGAAGAGGTCATCAAAGAGCACCCCGTGTTGCTGAACCGCGCGCCAACGCTGCACCGTTTGGGTATCCAGGCTTTCGAGCCGATCCTGATCGAAGGCAAGGCCATTCAGTTGCACCCGCTGGTCTGTGCGGCTTTCAACGCCGACTTCGACGGTGACCAAATGGCGGTTCACGTACCGTTGTCAGTGGAAGCACAAATGGAAGCCCGCACGCTGATGCTGGCCTCCAACAACGTACTGTTCCCTGCCAACGGTGAGCCCTCAATCGTGCCATCACAAGACGTGGTTTTGGGTCTGTACCATGCCACCCGCGAGCGGATCAACGGCAAAGGCGAAGGCTTGTTCTTCGCTGATGTCGCCGAAGTATCCCGCGCCTTGGATGCCGGTGAAGTTGAGCTGACCGCGAAAATCTCCGTGCGTCTGCCCGTGTACACCAAGAACGCTGAAACCGGCGATTTTGATGTGAGCTATGCCCTGACCAACACCACTGTTGGTCGTGCACTGTTGTCTGAAATCTTGCCCAAGGGCTTGCCTTTTGACAACCTGAATCGCGCACTCAAGAAGAAAGAGATTTCTCGCTTAATCAACGCGTCGTTCCGCAAGTGTGGTCTCAAAGAAACCGTGGTGTTCGCTGACAAATTGCTGCAAAACGGTTTCCGTTTGGCAACCAAAGCCGGTATCTCGATCGCGATTGACGACATGTTGGTGCCACCAGAGAAGGCCAGCATCATTGGTCGTGCCGAGGCGGAAGTCAAAGAGATCGCGAAGCAATACGCGTCTGGTTTGGTAACCGTTGGTGAGCGCTACAACAAAGTGGTCGACATTTGGGGCAAAGCCGGTGACGAGGTGTCAAAGGTGATGATGGCCCAGTTGGCGAAAGAGAAAATCGTTGACCGTCACGGCAATACGGTTGACCAAGAGTCCTTCAACTCCATCTACATGATGGCCGACTCTGGTGCCCGTGGTTCTGCTGCACAGATTCGCCAGTTGGCAGGTATGCGTGGTTTGATGGCTAAGCCTGATGGCTCGATCATCGAAACCCCCATTACTGCAAACTTCCGCGAAGGTTTGAACGTGTTGCAGTACTTCATCTCAACCCACGGTGCACGTAAGGGCTTGGCCGACACCGCGTTGAAGACAGCGAACTCAGGTTACCTGACGCGTCGTTTGGTCGACGTGACGCAAGACCTTGTGATCACTGAGCACGATTGCGGCACCCAAGAAGGGACCACGATGCGCGCCATCGTTGAAGGTGGTGAGGTGATTGAATCATTGCGTGACCGCGTGTTGGGTCGCACCTTGGTTGAAGACGTCGTGAACCCCGAAAACCAGATGGTTCTGGCCAAAGCCGGCGACATGCTCGAAGAAGACCAAATGGAAATTCTCGAGGCCGCTGGCGTTGACGAAGTCAAAGTGCGCACCGCGCTGAACTGTGAAACCCGCTTCGGCTTGTGTGCCAAGTGCTATGGCCGTGACTTGGGTCGCGGCGGCTTGATCAACAACGGCGAAGCCGTTGGCGTGATCGCAGCCCAGTCCATCGGCGAACCCGGCACCCAGCTGACCATGCGCACCTTCCACATCGGTGGTGCGGCGTCGCGTGCGGCGGTTGCGTCGAGTGTAGAAGCTAAGTCAGGCGGCACCATCGGCTTTAACAGCACGATGCGCTACGTGACGAATACCAAAGGCGAGTTGGTCGTGATTGCCCGTTCTGGCGAGATCATCATTACCGATGAGCACGGCCGTGAGCGCGAGCGTCACAAGGTGCCTTACGGCGCGGTCTTGTCCATCAAGGCCGACCAAGCCGTCAAGCCCGGTACCGTGTTGGCCAATTGGGACCCATTGACCCGCCCCATCATCACTGAATTCGCGGGTACCGCCAAGTTCGAAAACATCGAAGAAGGCCTCACCGTTGCGAAGCAAGTGGACGATGTGACTGGTTTGTCATCACTCGTGGTGATCGACCCCAAGCGCCGTGGCTCTACCAAGTCAATCCGCCCCGCGGTGAAACTGTTGGACGCCAATGGTGAAGAGGTCAAGATCCCCGGTACCGACCACGCCGTGTCTGTTGGCTTCCAGGTTGGCGCCTTGATTCAAGTGCGTGACGGCCAAGAAGTGGGCCCCGGCGAGGTGTTGGCACGCGTGCCAGTTGAAGGTCAAAAGACCCGCGACATTACCGGCGGTTTGCCCCGTGTGGCGGAACTGTTTGAAGCCCGTACGCCTAAAGATAAGGGTACGCTGGCTGAGATCACCGGTACGGTGTCATTCGGTAAGGAAACCAAAGGCAAGATTCGCCTGCAGATCACCGACCCAGATGGCGGCGTATGGGAAGAACTGGTCCCCAAGGAAAAGAACATCGTGGTCCACGAAGGCCAGGTGGTCAACAAGGGCGAGACGGTTGTGGATGGTCCGGCCGATCCACAAGACATCCTGCGTCTGCTGGGTATCGAGGAACTGTCACGCTACATCGTCGACGAGGTTCAAGACGTTTACCGTCTGCAAGGTGTGAAGATCAACGACAAGCACATTGAAGTGATTGTTCGTCAGATGTTGCGCCGTGTGGTGGTCGAGAATCCAGGTGATTCAGGCTACATCGGTGGTGAGCAGGTTGAGCGCTCTGAAATCTACAACACCAACGACGCCCTGCGCGCCGAAGGCAAGATTCCAGCGACCTTCAGTAATATCTTGTTGGGTATCACCAAGGCGTCGTTGTCGACCGACAGCTTCATCTCTGCGGCTTCCTTCCAGGAAACCACACGCGTGCTCACCGAGGCTGCCATCATGGGCAAGCGCGACGAGTTGCGTGGCCTGAAAGAAAACGTCATTGTGGGCCGTCTGATCCCTGCGGGTTCAGGCTTGGCTTTCCACGATGCACGCAAGGCCAAAGAGAAGATCGAAGCCGAAGAGCG
The DNA here is from genome assembly GCA_049448275.1 of Burkholderiaceae bacterium. GTDB lineage: Bacteria > Pseudomonadota > Gammaproteobacteria > Burkholderiales > Burkholderiaceae_C > RS62. The sequence continues at coordinate 2,747 of JBMTSM010000134.1, read as the reverse complement.
TCGCATGATTGCCGAGGCGGATAGCCAAGGTCAGACTGAAGACGACGATACGTCGGCTGAGGTTGTGGACGATGCACCGGCTGCCGATAACGCAGCCGAGTAATCGCAGACGTCGCGCACGGTGATGCGTGAAATAAACCCCAGTCGCTTCACGGTGGCTGGGGTATTTTTTTAAGGCCTTATGGCGACTGTTAGCCTCTCTCAACAATTTCCCTGGGTTGCGCAGGCGACGCAAGCCGTTGGCAACGGGCGAAACACTGACACTGTGCTGAACAAGACGCCTGTGCATCTGCGTGCAGGCGTGCAGGCGTTGTCTTTTCATGTCTTGCGGCAATGGGCATGGGCACACGCCATTGCGGCGCAACTGGTTAAAAAGAAGCCCGAGGCCGAGTTGGCAATTTGGCTGACCACCGCAGTGGCCTTGCTGCGCGAGCCCCGCTTGTATGACGCGCACACCGTCGTTGACCAAGCGGTACAAGCTTGTAAAGACAACTACCGTTTGGCAGGCAAGGCCGCCTTTGTTAACGCCTGCCTGCGGCGATTGCTGCGGGAGTATGCGGCACTTGATGCAGTTGTCATGACGGACGAATCGGTGCGATTCAATCACCCACAGTGGTGGATCGATCGTTTGCGCAACCAGTATCCAGACCACTGGGCCGCGATGCTACAAGTCAATCAAGTCGCGGGCCCCATGGTGCTGCGCGTCAACGTGGCGCAGCAAAGCCCAGCTGACTACCAAGCCCGTTTGGCTGCTGAAGGTATTTTCGCGACGCCCGTCGGTGATCAGGGGCTTGTGCTCGCCAAACCACTCGCGGTCGGACGGTTGCCGGGGTTCGAGTCAGGTGCGGTTTCGGTGCAGGATGCCTCACCCCAAATGGCGGCGCCACTGATATGGGGTAGTGCGTATCTGCAAGCGGCGGTTACCGATGGCCGCCCCCTGCGCATACTCGATGCCTGCGCCGCACCGGGGGGCAAAACAGGTCACTTGCTTGAAATGGCGCTCGCGTGTAGTCGTGCCGTTAGCCAACCGGTGGTAACGCGAGTGACCGCGCTGGAGATCAGTCCCAAGCGCGCCGCGCGTATTCACGAAACCCTAGACCGGCTCGCCCTTAGTGCCCACGCCGACGTACAGGTGGCCGATGGCAAGCTGCCGCAAAAATGGTGGGACGGGCAGCCGTGGGACGCCGTATTATTGGATGCGCCGTGTACCGCATCCGGCATTGTTCGTCGCCATCCCGATGTACCATGGTTACGACGACCGGCTGACATCGATCAGTTGGTTGCCGAGCAGCGTGCGCTCCTCGAAATGGCCTGGTCGCAGTTGGCGGTGGGCGGACGCTTGGTATATTGCACCTGTTCAACATTCAAAGAAGAGGGAGAGTGGCAGATTGACGCTTTTTTGGAGCAGCATCCCGATGCCCAACGCGTCGAAGCGCCCGGTCATGTGTTGCCCGGGTGTGTTAACGCCACGCCTGATGCCAACTTGAACGATGCCGCGCTGGTTCATGCCGCTTTCGATGGGTTCTTTTATGCCGCGTTTGACAAACGCGCAACCTGACCCCGTGCGTCGGTACCTGTTGGCCGGGCTACTGGCCCTCACCTCGCTGTTGTGGTTCGCGCCTGCCAGCAGTTGGGCGCAGACGCCGAAGACACCTCAGTTGAAGTTAACCTGGCGCGGTGGCGAGCTCTTAGCTGATGTCGAAACCCAATGGCAGGCGCCCGCGCACATCAAACAAGTATTGGAGCGCGGGGTACCACTGGTCTTCCTCATGCGCGCGACCGTGATCCAACCCCGTTGGTACTGGCGTGATAAGCAGTTGGCGTCGTTGACGCGCCGCACCCGCGTGGTGTACCTGCCCCTCACGAATCAGTGGCGGGTGAGCCTAGCAGACAGCGAAGCGGTGGCGACAGCCGGCAACACCGACGCGTTTTTGCTGCACCAGAATGTCTCTTCAATGCCGCAGGCGATCGCACTGGCGTCAAACACGCGCGGCTGGGCACTGGGCCGCGTGGCGGACTTTGCCGAGTCAACGGATACCCGGGTGGTCGTCACCTTCGCGCTCGACACCACGGCCTTGCCCCGACCGTTTCAAATTGGCGTTGCTGACCAAGGCGATTGGGGTGCCCCCATCACACTGGCTGCCGCCATGCCGCCCACGGATTTACCGAGCACTACGGCGGGTAATGACCCAAACCCGACCGCACCTAAACCGGCGCCGGTAGTGACCGCTGAAGAGTTGAACCAGCGCCGAGGTGTGAGCGAAGGGGGGCAGCGCCCATGACCGCTCAGACCCCAAGCACCAAGCGCAGCCGTGCCAAAAACGTCACGTGGACCTTGGGTATTGGCTTGGCGTCGTTTGTCGCCATCGGTTTGATTTTGTTATTTTTACTCACACAGGCCACCAACAACAGCGCGCTCTACGAAAGCTACTATGGCTATCTGGTCGCCATGAACGTCGGTGCGGCGTCTGTCTTGGCGCTGGTTATCGTGTGGTTGATATTCCGTTTGTGGCAGCGCTGGCACCAACGGAAATTCGGCAGTCGGTTGTTGGTGAAATTGGTGTTCATGTTTGCGCTGGTGGGGGTGTTGCCTGGCGCATTGATTTACGTGGTCTCGTATCAATTCGTCTCGCGCTCTATTGAGAGTTGGTTTGACGTGCGGGTCGAGGGGGCCCTCACGTCTGGCCTTAACTTAGGTCGCACCACCATTGACATGCTGCGTGCGGATACCAGCCGCCGCGTCGGTG
>JBMTSM010000133.1:0-5703 GCA_049448275.1 Burkholderiaceae bacterium | reverse complement strand
CCGCTTGGCAATTTGCGCTGGCAACCCCCGTTCAATTTGGTCTTGGTTGGACCTTTTACAAATCCGCATGGCATGCGGTACGTGCGCGTTCCAGCAATATGGAGTTGTTGGTAGCGATCGGTACAACCGCTGGATGGGCACTTTCGACTTGGTTGTGGCTTAAGGCAGCGGATGGTGTAGTGCCTCATTTATATTACGAAGGCTCAGCCGTTGTCATTGCCCTTGTATTACTGGGCAAGTACCTTGAGACCCGAACCAAGCGCGAGACAACACAAGCGATACGGGCCTTGCAAACCTTACAACCGCCGGTCGCACGGTTGTTGCCGGATGGCATCAAACGCGATGAGATTACTGAAGTTGCCATTGGTGAACTGTTCGTTGGTGACATTATTCGTGTCTTGGCTGGTGAGCGCCTACCAGCGGACGGAGAAATAGTCAGTGGTCAATCCAGTGTTGACGAATCCATGGTGACGGGTGAGCCACTACCGATCGCTAAGAAGGTTGGTGATCGTGTTGTTGGCGGCACGCTCAACGGTGAAGCAAGTCTTGATATTCGGGTTACTGCAACTGATACCAAGAGCCTCTTAGCTCAAATCATTTCGATGGTGGCAGACGCGCAAGCGGTTAAAGCGCCTGTACAGCGTTATGTGGATCAGGTTGCTGCTGTTTTTGTTCCGGTGGTTATGGTGATTGCATTTGCCACGCTGTTGGGATGGTTGGTTACGGGTGCGCCGCTTGAAGAGGCGGTGGTTAACATGGTTGCGGTCTTGGTGATCGCTTGCCCTTGCGCACTGGGTCTGGCAACGCCTGCGGCCATGATGGTGGGCACCGGCGTAGCCGCGAAACAAGGCATTCTCATCAAGGATGCGGTCGCATTGGAAGTCGCTTACCGCGTAGATACGGTCGTGTTTGATAAAACCGGCACCTTGACCCAAGGGTTTCCTGCTGTTCAAGCGGTGCATTTTTTTGAGGACGAAGCAACTATCCTGCCGGCGATTGCTGCGCTTCAGGATGAAAATCCGCACCCATTGGCCGCTGCTGTGCGCTCGTGGTTAGCCGACCGAGATCGGTCATTCGCGCCGCTCCCAGGAGCTGAAGGCGCGACGAATCAACCGGGTCAAGGTGTGGTTGTGTTGGCGCGTCCTGAAGTGGATAAGCCGCGTGTGACCTGGCGTATGGGTAGCGAGGCTTGGATGCGATCATTAAAGATCGATTTATCCGCATGCGAAAAGACGTTGGCGACTTGGCGACTCGATGGTTATAGCGTTTCGATGCTTGCTCGTGACGAATCAGTCGTCGCACTGTTCGGATTTAGGGATGCACTGAAAGAAACGGCGGCATCAGGCGTATCCGCATTGCGGCGCGTTGGCCTAGACGTTGTCATGATGTCAGGTGATAACGTCGCTGCGGCTGAGGTCATGGCTGGGCGTGTTGGCATTGAAAAGGTCTTTGCCAAATGCTTACCTAAAGACAAGTCCGAGCGCGTTCAGGCGTTGCAGCAGCAAGGCCATGTCGTCGCCTTTGTTGGTGATGGCATTAACGATGCCCCAGCGCTGTCCGCCTCCGATGTGGGTATTGCAATGAATAGTGCGCGCCATGGGGACGTGGCTATGAATGCGGCAGGAATCACCCTGATGCGGGCCGATCCGTTGTTGGTTGTTGCATCGTTACAAATTTCCCGTGAGACAGCGAGAAAAATCCGTCAAAACCTCTTTTGGGCTTTTGCTTACAACGTCGCAGGGATACCATTGGCGGCGCTGGGATTTTTGAACCCTGTCGTAGCCGGTGCGGCGATGGCAATGAGCTCCGTTAGCGTGATGACGAATGCGTTGATGCTTAACCGATGGAAGCCGCCTGCACCCTGAGTCAACTTTTAACAACGCCGCTGTCATGACCGTCAAAACGCGCCCTTTGGTTTGGTTGCCACTTGATCATCGGTTGTTAGGTGATGGACCACAGGCGATACCGTATTTATTTTTGGGGGAAAAATACGCTTCTGCGCTCAGGCACAGTGCGGGGGCGCAGCCTTGTGCTTTTACGCTTGCCGGTGAGTCGGACATTCCGGCGTTGTTGCAATTGGTCGATGGCGTCGTACTGCCGGGATCTCCTGCCAACATCGAGCCCCATCACTTTGGTCAGGCTTTAACCGACCCCTCTCTTCCGTTAGACCCTCGTCGGGACGCGCTGACGCTTGCGCTGGTACGTGCCTGTGTCTCAGAAGGGGTTCCCATTTTGGGTGTCTGTCGCGGGTTCCAGGAGATAAATGTGGCGTTGGGCGGCAGCTTGTATCAACAGGTTCAGGATGTGCCCGGAAAATTAGACCATCGCGAGGATAAAAGCCGCTCATACGACGCGCAGTACCAGCCCAGCCACGCCATTACCTTGGTTGAGGACGAAACCGTCCGCGCGTGGGCTGGTGGCGCGGAGGTAATGGTGAATTCGCTGCATGGCCAAGGCGCAGATCGCTTGGCCGAAGGGCTCGAACCCCTCGCCTATGCGCCTGATGGCACGATTGAAATGGTACGAATCAGCGCGGCGCGTACGTTTGCCTATGGCACGCAATTTCATCCCGAATACCAGAGCTGGGAAAATCCGTTCTATGACGCCATCTTTAAGGCTTTTGGCGCTGCCTGTCAGCAGCGAAATAGCGCAAGAGGCTCATAAAAAACGTAAAAAACAGACAGTCTTTAGACAAAATCGGTGGTGTTCTCGGTTTTCTCTTTTTACAATGCGGGGTCCGGACTCGCGTAGTAGCGTGTCTCTAACTGTTTATTGGGGGTGACAGGATGTTGAAAAAGCGGATGTTGGCGTTGGCCGTTGTATCGGCGATGGGATTATTTTTGACCGCTTGTGGGCAAAAAGAAGAAGCGGCAGCGCCCGTTGCGGCAGTGGCACCCAGTGCTGAGCCCGCTGAAGAAAAGGTTTTGAACATCTATAACTGGCCCGACTACATCAGCGAATCAATGATCCCGGATTTCGAAAAAGAAACCGGTATAAAAGTCAACTATCAAACATTTGAAACCAACGAGGCCTTGCATGCCAAGTTGGTCGCCGGTAACTCTGGTTATGACATCGTCATGCCCGGATCCGTGTTTGCCAAGCCGCAAATCGACGGCGGTTTGTTGCGCAAGCTCGATAAATCCAAATTGACCAACTACGGCAACTTGGACCCCGAAGTCATGAAGAAACTCGAATTGGTTGACCCCGGTAACCAATACATCTTCCCGTGGGGCTGGGGTTTTACGACCGTGGGCATCAACCAGGATCGTGTTGCCAAGGCGCTGGGCTCAATGCCCATGCCTGAAAACGCCTGGGACTTGGTGTTCGACCCCAAGTACACGTCTAAGCTTCAATCTTGTGGTATCGCTTACCTGGACTCACCAACAGAGATTATCCCTGTTGCGTTGCATTACATCGGGAAGGATGCCTACTCACAAAACCCAGACGACTATAAAGAAGTCTTGAACATGCTGATGAAGGTTCGTCCTAATGTGCGCTTGTTCTCGTCGACTTTGATTGACGATATGGCTGGTGGAAAGGCTTGTGTTGTCATTGGCTGGTCAGGCGACATCAATATCGCGCGTGAGCGTGCGGTTGAAAACCAAAGCAAAGAAAAGATAGAAGCATTGCTGCCCACCACTGGCGCCTTGGTTTTCTTTGATACCGTTGCGATTCCTGCGGATGCCAAGCACCCCAACAACGCACACCTGTTCTTGAACTATTTCCTGCGCCCCGAGGTCTCTGCTACGTTTACAAACGAAATGCAATACCCAGCTGGCAACAAAGCAGCCACGCCGTTGGTCGACCCAGCTATCGCCAAGAACCCCACGATTTTCGTGGATGATGCAACCATGAGTCGTATGGTGCCTCCCGGCAATTTCACAGCGGCGGCTCGTGAGGCGATGGCCAACGTGTACACCACGTTCCGCAAAGGCAATTAATACGCCAGTTTGAATGAGAAAGCCGCGCCCTTTTAAGTTGGGGTGCGGCTTTTTCCTTTACGGCGACACTTCCCGAGAGAGGCATCAAATCGACCATGACGACCACCATTGAATCGCCGCAAACGGTAAATAGCGCGACCAACGACGGGTTTCTACAAACGGTCGACCTGCTCAAACGCTTTGATGATGTGGTGGCTGTTGACAGCGTTAATTTGACCATCGAAAAGGGTGAGATCTTCGCGCTGTTGGGTAGCTCCGGGTGTGGCAAGTCCACCCTGCTGCGCATGCTCGCGGGTTTCGAAACCCCCACATCGGGTCGCGTGGTTTTGGGTGGCGGCGATATGGTGAACATTCCGCCTTATGACCGGCCGGTGAATATGATGTTTCAGTCTTATGCGCTGTTCCCCCACTTGTCCGTGTGGGATAACGTCGCCTTTGGATTGAAGCGAGAAGGGCTTGGCAAAGATGTCATCGCGAGTCGCGTCAACACGATGCTTGATCTGGTGCAGTTGGGCGCGTATGCGAAGCGCAAGCCACACCAGTTATCGGGAGGCCAACAGCAGCGGGTCGCATTGGCGCGCAGCTTGGCAAAAAAACCGAAACTACTGTTACTCGATGAGCCCTTGGGTGCGTTAGATAAAAAGCTACGCGAGGAAACGCAGTTCGAGTTGGTCAATATTATTGAGTCCGTCGGTGTAACCTGTGTCATGGTGACGCATGACCAAGAAGAGGCGATGGCGATGGCCTCGCGTATCGCGGTGATGAGCCATGGGCGTGTCTTGCAAGTGGGTACGCCGCACGAAATTTACGAGTACCCCAATTGTCGGTTTGTTGCTGACTTTATTGGTCAAGCAAATTTGTTTGATGGCCAATTGGCTGTTGAGACAGCGGACCGAAGCGAGATCGAAACACCAGAGGGCATCATCTACATTGATCACCCGACCGCAGGCTATGTCGGTCAGCCTGTTTCGGTAGCGGTGCGACCTGAGAAGATCAACATCAGCAAGCAGAAGCCAGATGGCCAATTTGCGAACGTATTCGCAGGCAAAGTTTTGGAGATTGCTTACTTTGGCAGCTACAACAACTACGTGGTGCAATTGCCTAATGGCAAACAGGTCAAGGTCATGTCGGCCAATCACCTTCGGTTTGAATCCAGCGACATCACGTGGGAAGACGACGTGTTTTTCTGGTGGCCTGCAGAGGCTGCTGTGGTTTTGACCCATTGATCAAGGTTTAAGTCAAATGCAGCGCGTTTGGACCCTGATCAGCCGTGCTGGTGCGCGTACCGTTATCGCGGTACCTTACATCTGGTTAATGATCTTTTTCGCCCTGCCATTTCTCATTCTGTTGCGCATCAGTGTGACGGATATGGCGGGTGGTGTTGATCCGTTTTTGCCGCTCCTGGAAATTCAAGAAGGGGTGTGGACCTTCAAGGCAAAGCTGGATAACTACGTCTCGATCTTCCTGAACTTGGAGCACCCCAGTCACGCCACGATTTACATCGAGGCCTATGCAACGTCCCTTCGCTATGCGGCCCTGACAACTCTATTTTGTTTGGTTCTGGGTTATCCGTTTGCCTATTTCATTGCGCGCAGCAACCCCCGTATTCGCCCCGCGCTCTTGATGATGGTGATGTTGCCGTTTTGGACCTCGTTTTTGTTGCGCGTCTATGCTTGGAAGGGCTTGTTGGCAGATGCGGGCATCATTAATCGCTTTTTTATGTTCATGGGTTTCACGAATGAGCCGATTCAAATGTTGTACA
>JBMTSM010000132.1:0-5709 GCA_049448275.1 Burkholderiaceae bacterium | reverse complement strand
CGGCAGTGACTGGCCGCGTGGTGATTAACGGAGTGACATCGCCCACGTTCTCAACCATCATGAACAACACCCGTGCGTCACGCATCGCAGCGGTTGAGGCTATCAACCGAATCAGCGACATCACGGGCGTCGTGGCTGTCAATAGCAACTCTGAAAGCGAAGGTATTTCGTTGGTTGCGAAGGACGGTCGCAACATTGAGGTGAGCTTTGATACGCCCGACTCAGCGGCAGATTTTTCAGCACGCACAGGTTTGCGTGAAGGTGTGCAAGCGGGTACCTTCTCACTCGAGTCACGAGTCGAAGGTCCAATTGTCATCTCGACGTCTGCGACCGGTAACGTACACAACGCTGGTTTGACGTTGGGCGACTACACGGCCAACGTGTCAACCATGAGCACGGTCACCCCTGCGGTTGTACCGGGTGACACATTGCCCGTTGCTTTGGGTACAGGTGACCTGGTGATCAACGGTGTACCAATACGTGGTGCGACTGCGGCTGACGATAAGTTCACAGAGCGGGCAGCCTTACTGACTACCAGTAATGTGTCGACCGGAAGCGGCATTGCATTCGCGAATGCGGTTAATGCAAGCAGCGAACTGACTGGTGTTACCGCGACACCCAACCCTGTTGTCGCGCAGGGTACAAAGACCATCATTGATCCCACTACAACCGACGGATTTAAATCGTTGTTTGTAAACGGGGTTGATGTCCGAGTTGAGTTCAAGGCAACCCATACGGCGAGTGAGCGGGTCCAAGCAGTGATTAATGCCGTGAACCCACTGACAGGGCCTACAGGCGTGACAGCATCTGCAAACTTGCAAGGCGGCGTGACATTCACCACGTTGGATGGACGGAACCTGTCGGTTTGGTTTGATGACACCGACGTGTCTGCGGCTGAGTTTGGCTTGGCAGTCGAGAGTGGCGCCAATGCTGATGGCGTTTCAGGTAAGTCGACTGCGCCAACGCTGGCCAATGCATCAACGCTTTACGGCGGTGTGACCTTCCACTCTGCCAAGGCTTTCACCATTGAACCTGGCGGTAACGGTTATGGCCCGAACAGCAACTTCACAGCGCTGGGTCTGACAGAGGGCACGTTTGGTGGCGTCGTTGACTCAGCAGTCAGTAAAATGACGCCACCGAATACAGGTCGTTTGAGCTTCCATGTGGGTGCCAGCGCTAATCAGATCATCACTATCGACTTATCTGACTTTGGCGACGGTGGAACGATCACAAGCGACATCACGGGTGACGTCGATTTATGGGATTCAGACAAACGTGTGAACCGTATCGATACCGCTTCTGCAGCCTCTGCCACATTGGAAAAGCTGGATGCAGTGATGGACAAGGTCAACGGTACGCGTGCCACCATGGGTGCGGTGATGAACCGCCTCGAGCACGTCATCGACAACCTGATGAACGTGTCGATGAATACGGAGGCCTCACGCAGTCAGATTGAAGATGCCGATTACGCGGCCGCTTCAACCGAGTTGGCTCGCACACAGATCATGCAACAAGCTGCCACGTCTGTCTTGGCGCAAGCCAACGCGGATCAGCAGAACGTCTTGAAGTTGCTGCAGTAATGTGAAGGGTGAGTAGCCAAATGAGAGTTCAGATGGCGCACGGATCACCCGGTCTGTGCGCCTCTTTTTTATTGCTCTTTTGGTGTGGGGCCACCGTCACGGCAGACGGCGAATACGAAGTGCTGTGAGCGGTTGGCAACGATGTACTTGCGCTCTTGTTGGCAGCTATCGAGAGAGGCAAATTGAAATTCACCTTGGGTGCCGCATTGCCCCATGACCAGGCCGTAACAGAGAACTAGAGTCGCCATGATGGATGATTTAATTCAAAAGGTTTCGTTTGGTGTGCAGGCGCAATGCCTGTAAGCTCAGTACAGGTATCGGCAGTATTTCAAAATAGTTGAATTGGCAATTCTTATTCAGATCATGGCAAACACACTACAGAAGCCCAAGACTAAGCGCAAGAAAACCTGCGCGGTGTGCATGCGGATTCGTTATTTCTTGATTGTGGCAGGCATGTTGTTGCTGGCCTTGTGGGCCCGCCCCGACTGGCGGTTACCGCCAGGCTACGACTACAGCGCCATTGTGGGCGACTTGTTTTTAGGCGCTTTTGTGGTGGTGTTTCTGTGGAAGTATTGGGTCTATCGTCGCTCACGTAACCAAAGTGGCGCCGATGATGCCGCTGCGGATGCCTCACGTGAGGCCCGTTTTGAGGCGCTGCGGCGTGCTGCTGACGCGGCTGAGGCCGAGTTGGCGCAACGCGAGAGCCAAGCTCAAAAGCCAGCGGAGCCACGCGTGTGAACAAGGGCCCTAATTGTTGGCAGTGCCAGCATTTCGGTATCAGTTACGACGTGAAATTGCCGTACCTGTGTCGTTTGATGGGCTTCAAGACCAAGATGCTGCCAGCCATTGAGGTGCTGCGCGCAGATGGTCAATATTGCCAAGGCTTTTTTGCCAAGGCGGCGCAGCCGGTCAAGACGGCAACCAGCCAAACTAATGGGTAACAGGAAGATGATGTTTAAAAGAATGCACGCTGTCGTCGCACGCTGGTTCGTCATGGCTGTGGCCACGATGCTTGTATCGATAGGCCATGCCCAAACGACCGCGCAAGATCCCATCGAGGCGGGGGCTGCGGCTTTGGCACGGGGGCATTCGGCTACGGCATACCGTGCTTGGATCGGCCCGGCGCGCGCCGGTAATGCGCAGGCACAAAACAACATTGGCTACCTCTACGAACACGGTTTGGGCCTGTCGCAAAGCTACCAAAGTGCCATGGAGTGGTACCGTAAAGCCGCGGATAAAAATTTACCGCAAGCGCAATACAACATCGGCACGCTTTACTACTACGGCTACGGTGTTGAGCGCAATGCCCGGGAGGCGGTGCGCTGGTTTCGGCAAGCTGCCAAGCAGGATTTAGCCGAGGGCCTCTACATGTTGGGCGTCGCCTACTTTGAGGGCCAAGGCACCCTGGCCTCTACGCCCACGGCCATCGATTTGTTTTTGAAAGCTGCCAAAAAAGGGCACGCTGGTGCCCAGCTGATGGCTGCCAACGTTTACCTCAATGGTGACCTGGGCGATATTGACGCCTTTGCCGCATACGTGTGGGCGGATGTGGCGAGCATGTCGGGTAACCCTGATGCGTCCTTGGTGCGGGACTATGCATCCTACAAAATCTCTCGGGCTGAGATCGCCAAAGCGGGCGAACAAGCCAAGCAGTGCATGGCGACGGGTTTCAAGCGGTGCCTCTAAACGGCAACGGCTTGCCTCTGTGTCGAGAAAGCGGCAACCTTTCGCCAATGAATATTTAAGTATTCATAAAAATTACCAAAACCAAAATATTTCTTTAAATAAGCGTTCCTAAGGGCTAATGGCACGCGGGTTGCTTTGGTGGAGTCTCTAACTTCAATTGAGACCTGCTGTGAGTACCAACGAACAAACTCTTTACCAAGCTGTGTGGCTTGACCCCATGCGTGCCTTAAAGGACGAAGACTGCGCGCGTTTGGAGCAGTCAGGCTTGAAGCCGCTCACCATCAATATCCTGGCGGATCTTCGCACGGCCCTCACGCAAGCCCAGTTGGTCGTGGTGCGTTTACTGGACAGCGCTGACTTGTTTAAAGAGGTCAGTGAGCTGATCAAGACCATGGGCTTTAACGTGCCAGTGGTTTGTCGCGTTGACCGACGCAACTTGGCGTTGACGGTCGAGGCGATGTCGCTTGGTGCATTACACGTGGTGGCCGCCGATGACTGGACGCCCGCCTCATGGAAGGTTGGTGTGGAGCGCCTCAAGCGACTCCAAGCAGACCGTGTAGCCGCCCTAGAAAAGAACAAAACTAACCGTGCCAGCAAACCCCGCGCTGCGGTGTTTGTTGATCCCGCCAGTCAACACCTGTTGGCACTGGCTCAGCGTGTGGCGCAAACCGAGGTCACCGCGTTACTGGTCGGTCCGACAGGTTCAGGTAAAGAGGTGTTGGCGCGCGTGTTACACGAGTCGTCACCCCGTGCGAAAGGCCCATTCGTTGCGTTGAACTGTGCGGCGTTGCCAGAGCACCTCATTGAAGACTTGTTATTTGGTCACGAGAAGGGCGCATTTACCGGCGCTCTGAAAGAGCACAAAGGCCTGTTTGAACAAGCACAGGGCGGCACCATTTTCTTGGACGAAATCGGCGAGATGCCCATGACGCTACAAAGCAAGTTGCTGCGCGTCTTGCAAGAACGCACCTTGACGCGCCTTGGTGGACAAGCCCCCATCGATTTGGATGTGCGTGTGGTTGCAGCAACGAATAAAGATTTACGCGAAGCCATGCAGAGTCGCGAGTTTCGAGAGGACTTGTATTTCCGTATCAGCACCTTCCGCCTGACCCTGTTGCCTTTGGCGCAGCGACCAGGTGACATCCTGCCCTTGGTTGCGCAAATGTTGGTCGCCCATGGACGGCCCGATACGCCTTACAACCTCAGTGCAGAGGCGCAAACGTTGTTGGTCAACTATCCGTGGCCCGGTAATGTACGCGAGCTCGAAAACGTTGTGCAGCGCGCCGTGGTGTTGTGCGCCGATGGCGTGATAACGGCTGCGCATCTGTTATTCGACGAAGCGCAGCCCTTGGATTTCTTGGCCGCTGCACCCTCGCCAATTGCCTCTGAAGCTGAGTCTGACGCCTCATCAATGCCTGCCTTGACCGATGCATTTGGTCCAGCGACGCGTGCCCCTGAAACAGTGATATCTGCCATGCCAACTGCACCAGTAACCAAAGTGGAGGAGCCCTTGGCTGTGGATTTACAGGATGCTGTGAAAAAGAGCGAGCATCAAATGATCTCAGCGGCGCTGCAAAGCACCGACAGCCGCTTAGAGGCAGCCAAGCTGTTGGGTATCAGCCCAAGGACCTTGCGTTACAAGATGGCGCAGTTGCGTGAACGTGGTATCCACGTCAGCACTTCACCCGCATCGGCACGCGCCTGAACGCGCAACGGGAGTTACACACCATGATTGATAAAGCCACTTCAGCCAGCAACATTGCAGCCATGTTGCAAACCCTCAAAGCAGCGCAGACGCAAGCCAGCGCGGGGACGCAAATTGCGCAAGCCGATCTCAGCGCGCAAGCCATACCGAAACCCAGTTTCTTGGAGGCGGTGCGCGGTGCGGTTGAGCAAGTCAACGCGACGCAGTTGCAATCGAGGGCGATGCAAGAGAGTTTTGAGCGCGGCGATGATGTCCCGCTTACGGATGTGGTGATGAGCATGCAGAAATCATCGCTGGCATTTGAGGCCACCTTGCAGGTACGCAACAAAGTGATGCGCGCCTATGAAGATATTTTGAACATGCCGGTTTAAAACGGTAAGGACAGCACACCATGAGTACAGCAACCGCTACCATGAATCCAATGCAAGCTGGCGCTCCTGCGCCAGCGGCTAATTTGCCTGCGACAACGGGCGCGGGCATGCCTGCTGCACAGCCGAACGCGCCCGGCGCAGAAGGCGGTGCATTGGCAACGATGCCACCAAGCGGCGCTATCGCACAGGTCAAACACGTTTTGGCGCAGCCGAGCGTCAAACGCTCACTGCCCGCGATCATTGCGTTGATGTTGATTGTTGTTATGGCGTTGGCCTACAGCTGGGTTCAAACGCCACAGACGCGTGCCCTGATGCCTGGTTTGCAGGGTGCTGATTTGCAAGAGGCGTTTGACTCGTTAAAGCAAGG
>JBMTSM010000131.1:0-5737 GCA_049448275.1 Burkholderiaceae bacterium | reverse complement strand
ATTGTTTTGATTGAGATGACCTACCACTGGGTCACGGAAGTCGGCGCAGGCATGCCACCCGAGTTGGCCCTTCTGGGCCTGCGCGTTGACGTGAGTCAAGCCGCGCACTGGTGGCTGGCAGCCTGCGTTACAGCGGTCAGCATCTGGATTTTAAGTGCCCAGTCGCAAAGCCAGGAGGGGGTGAAACCATGACCCAGCCCCTGTTAAGTCTGCACCACGTGGGGCATCAATTCGGTGCAACAACGGTTTTGCAAGATATCTCACTGGCCGTGATGCCTGGCGAAATCATGGGACTGATCGGGCCGAACGGCGCGGGAAAGTCAACGCTTTTTAATCTCATCTCGGGCGAGTTCAAGCCCACATACGGGCACATCGAGTTGAGGGGTAAGCCTCTTAACGGCTTGCCGCCACACACCATTACGCGTTTGGGAGTGGGGCGCAGCTTTCAGATCAGTCGGGTATTCGGGTCGCTGACTGTGGCGGAGAGCTTGACTGCGGCCTGCCTCTGGCGCGGGGGCTTTGGCTACGGCTTTTGGAGTCCGATCCGCCGGCGCAACAGCCTCTTTCAGGCTGTTGATGCACAAGTTGAGCGCCTGCTGACCGGGCTCGCACTGAAGCACAAACGCGATACGCCAGTCGGCGAATTACCCTACGCCGATCAGCGGGCCGTTGACATCGCGCAAGCGGTGGGCAGTGGCGCTCAACTCCTGCTCCTAGATGAACCCACAGCGGGGATGAGCCAAGCGCAAACAGCCCAGTTTCTCGAACGGATTGCCGACATTACGCTCGACAAAACCATTCTCTTAATCGAACATGACATGGGTGTTGTTTTCGAACTCGCCCACCGTGTAGCCGTGTTTGTTGATGGCCGTTTGGTCACCTGTGACGTTCCGGAGCAGGTTCGAAAAGACCCGGCGGTGCAACGCGCCTATTTGGGCGAATGGCGCGAGGAAGGGGAGTCATGGCCACGTTGAGGTTAGAGCGATTGTGGGCCTTCTATGGCCTGGCCCCCGTGCTTCGCGGCATCAATTTGGCGATCAGCACAGGGGAAATCGTGACGGTTCTGGGTCGCAACGGCTCGGGCCGCTCAACTTTAGCCAAGGCCATCATGGGCTTGGTCCGAACAGAGGGTGCTTTGACCTGGGCCGGGGTATCGCTGGCCAACCGACAGCCCTTCGAGGTGGCACAGGCGGGCATTGGATTCGTCCCCGAGACACGCGACGTCTTCCCCGATCTGACCGTCGAGCAAAATCTACAACTCGGTCTACCACGCCGCGCCATCTCGCGTCGCGCGCATCTGGCGTGGAGCATTGCCGATGTCTTGAGCCTGTTTCCACAACTTGAGAAACGCCTAAAAACACCCGCAGGCGTGTTGTCTGGTGGCGAGCAGCAAATGCTCTCGCTGGCACGCAGCACCTTGGGTCAACCACAGCTGCTCATCGTCGACGAACCCACGGAAGGGCTTGCGCCGCAACTGGTCATGCAAGTCGCACAATTTTTGACAGCCATCAAGTCGCAAGGCGTGGGGGTGCTGTTGATGGAGCAAAAACTGCAAATGGCGCTGGCGATTTCTGATCGCGTGGCGGTGATGGGCGGTGGCAATATCGTGTTTGACGGCACGGTCGAGGCATTTCACAGTGATCCGACGCTGCGCAGTCGGTGGCTGGAAAGCTAAGGGGGATACGGCCGGTGTTACCACCCCCGGAGTCACAAAGATGCCAAGTCCCTCGATTAAGATCGTGTAAATTCGAACGCGTGTTCTTTTTTAATTGAAGCAACCGGGTCAGCAGGAGATCGCATGACAGCCCACTACACCGTCACCGACCGCATCGCGGTCATCACCTTGGATAACCCACCCGTCAACGGCCTGGGACTGTCCACTCGCCAAGCCATTACCCAAGGGGTCGCACAAGCCATGGCCGACGACCAAGTGGTCGCCATTGTGCTGACGGGCCACGGGAAGGCATTCAGTGGCGGTGCAGATATCAGGGAGTTTGGCACCCCAAAGGCAATGCAAGAGCCCAATTTACTGAGCGTCATTGCCGTCGTTGAGAACGCCGGGAAGCCCGTGGTCGCTGCTGTCCACAGCGTGGCGATGGGTGGCGGGCTTGAATTGGCCCTGGGGTGTCATTACCGCGTTGTCGCACCTGGATGCCAAATCGCGCTCCCTGAAGTGAAGCTGGGCCTCGTTCCCGGTGCGGGTGGCACGCAACGTTTGCCGCGCGTGTTGGGTGTAGAAGCCGCGCTCAACATGATCGTCAAGGGAGACCCCGTGCCCAGTGAGGTCCTCGCGGCGTTGCCGGGACAGCGCCTGTTTGACGTTCTGGCGGGATCAGCCGACTCACTCATGACCGAGGCCATCGCGCTGGCCAAAGAAAAAGCAGACGTGCGCCCTTTACCCAAAGTACGTGATCTGCCCTGTGCCCATCCGCAGGGGGATGCCTATTTCCAATTTGCTCGCAACATGGTGCGGGGCATTGCCAAATCACTACCGGCTCCCGAGAAATGCGTGGACCTCGTGGAGGTCGCAACCAAGCAAGGATTCGATGCAGGAATGTTGACTGAACGTCAGACCTTCCTGAATCTCATGTGGACACCTGAGAGCCGCGCCTTGCGTCACATTTTTATGGCCAGTCGCGCCGCCAGCAAAATTGAAGACGTGCCATCAGATACCCCCGTGCGGGCCATTCACAAAGTAGGGGTGATCGGTGCTGGCACCATGGGTGGCGGCATTGCCATGAACTTCCTCAACGCTGGCATACCCGTCGTCATGCTGGAAACCGCGCAGGATGCGCTCGATCGCGGCGTAGGCACGATGAAGCGCAATTACGAGGCACAGGTTAAGAAGGGCAAACTCACCGCTGAAAAGCTCGATCAACGCATGGCGCTGCTTCAGACGACCTTGGCCTATGAAGACCTGGCCGATGTCGATCTTGTGATCGAAGCCGTATTTGAAGAGATCGGTGTCAAGGAGACGGTTTTTAAAGCTCTGGACAAAGTCCTCAAGCCCGGCGCGATTCTGGCCTCGAACACCTCGACCCTTGATCTGAACCGAATCGCCAGTTTCACCAAGCGGCCAGCGGATGTGGTCGGGATGCACTTTTTCAGCCCCGCCAACGTGATGAAGCTACTGGAAGTGGTGCGTGGTGCTGAAACGTCAAAGTCCGTACTTGCCACCACGATGGCGGTGGCCAAGCGAATCAAAAAAACTGCCGTGGTGGCGGGGGTCTGCGATGGCTTTATTGGCAACCGCATGATCGAGCAGTACATCCGTCAAGCGACTTTCATGCTGGATGAAGGCGCGTCGCCCGAGCAAATTGACAAGGCGATCGAAAAGTTCGGATTTGCCATGGGTCCGTTCCGGATGAGTGACTTGGCCGGCAACGACATTGGCTGGGCCATTCGCAAACGCCGCGCGCAGGAAAATCCCAACATGCGTTACAGCAAGAGCGCCGACTTGCTGTGTGAATTAGGTCGCTTTGGTCAAAAAGCTGGTGCGGGGTGGTATGACTACCCGGCGGGCTCCCGAACCCCCGTACCCAGTGCGGTGGTGTCCGAGATGCTGGCAAAGCACCGTGCGGACATCAAGCAACCTCAGCGCCGCCTTTCGTCGGAAGAAATCGTCGACCGGTTGGTGCTCTCGTTGGTCAATGAGGGCGCGCACTTGCTCGCTGAAGGTATTGCAGCGAAGGCGGGTGACATCGATATGGTTTACCTGACGGGCTACGGCTTCCCGATGTTCCGTGGCGGACCGATGCGTTATGCAGATGAGGTGGGACTCATCAAGGTCATACAACGCATGCAAGCTTTTGCGCAAAACCCAGCAGACGATCAAGCCTTTTGGACCCCAGCGCCCTATCTGCAGGCCCTGGCTGAAAAAGGCCAAAACTTTACAGGCTAAGCGAAGCGCTAACCCCAAGGATTACCACACCATGACATCAGCACTTATCGTCTCAACCGCTCGTACCCCGCTCGCGAAAAGCTGGAAGGGCGCTTTCAACATGACCCATGGCGCAACGCTCGGTGGGCACGCCGTCGCGGCTGCCATCAGCCGAGCCGGAATTGAGCCCGGCTTGGTCGAGGACGTCATCATGGGTTGCGCCAACCCAGAGGGCGCGACCGGTTTCAACATTGCGCGCCAAATCGCGCTGAAGGGCGGTTGCCCTGTTGAAACCGCCGGCATGACCGTTAACCGTTTTTGCTCTTCTGGCTTGCAAACCATTGCCATGGCCGCGCAACGCATCATCGCAGGGGAGGGGGACACCTACGTCGCAGGTGGCGTCGAGAGCATCTCCTGCGTCCAGCAAGAGATGAATCAACACATGGCCGTCGACCCGGCGTTGGCACAACAGGTCCCAGCGATTTATTGGTCTATGCTGCAAACAGCAGAACAGGTCGCACAACGGTACAACATTGACCGTGCAACCATGGATGCCTACGGTGCGCAGAGCCAACAGCGCGCCGCTGCTGCCCGCGCCGCTGGTTTCTTTGATGCCGAAATTGCCCCCATCACCGTGACGGCCGGTATCGCTGACAAGCAGCATGGTTTGATCACGAAATCTGTCACAGTATCCCAAGACGAAGGCATCCGCGCGAACACCACGCTGGAGGCAGTCGCTGGGATACGTCCCGCTCTGCCGGGTGGTGTGGTCGCCGCAGGTAATGCGAGTCAGTTCTCTGATGGCGCGGGTGCCTGCGTGGTCATGCACGAAGACCGTGTTGCCCAATTGGGGTTGACGCCGATGGGCCGTTTCTTAGGCTTCGCAGTCGCTGGGTGTGAGCCCGATGAAATGGGTATTGGCCCTGTTTTTGCGGTGCCGAAGTTGCTCAAGCGCTTGGGACTGCAAGTGGCGGATATTGACTTATGGGAATTGAACGAAGCCTTTGCCGTACAGGTGCTGTATTGCCGAGACAAGCTGGGCATACCCGCCGATCGACTGAACGTGAACGGTGGTGCGATCGCACTGGGACACCCATACGGTATGAGCGGACAACGCCTGACCGGTCACGCCCTGATAGAAGGCAAGCGCCGGGGCGCCAAGCGGGTTTGCGTCACGATGTGCATCGGCGGCGGCATGGGCGCTGCAGGCATTTTTGAAGTGCTCTGAACATGATCCATCACATCGTGATGTGGCGCTTCAAGGAAGCGACTGAGAATGGTGCTCGAAAAGCAGACAACCTCGCCGAAGCGGTTCGTCTGTTGACGGGCTGTCGCGAACTCGTCCCCGGAATCGTCAGCTTTGAGGTGGTGCTGGGTGCAAACCATCCCGCATGCACCGCTGACCTCATGCTGGTCAGCCAATTCACCGACCAATCCGCGCTAGACGACTACCAAAATCACCCTCAACACAAAGCCCTCAAACCCTTCATGTCGAACGCGGTTGCCCACCGCGAATGCATGGACTACGAGACGCCTTAACACCACACTTTCAGGAGTCACCAATGGCACGCAATATCAAAACACTGTTAGATCTGACCGGCAAAACAGCACTCGTTACGGGGGGCTCACGTGGCTTAGGTCTCCAAATGGCCGAGGCCTTAGGCGAGGCGGGCGCGCGTATCTTGGTCACCGCCCGAAAAAAAGACGAGCTCACGGCGGCTGTCGCCCATCTGAAAGGTTTGGGAATTGACGCTGATTGGGTCGCAGCCGACTGCGCTGACCCGGCCAGTATCGAAATGCTCTGCGATACGGCTATGAAGCACCTGGGCCATATCGATATTTTGGTGAACAACGCCG
>JBMTSM010000130.1:0-5747 GCA_049448275.1 Burkholderiaceae bacterium | reverse complement strand
GTTCGCAGGCTGCTCGTAAGTTCGCGGAGGTTGCGGAGTCATTCTCAAACGTGGTTTACGAGCAGGCGGACAGCCTAGAGCCTGCAGCCAAGCGTTTGGGTTTGACCATCCAAACTGCGAAGGCTGTGGGCCGCCAAGGACCATCAAATGCGGCAGACAATGCCATTTGGGGGAACGCCAAGTTGCGTGAAGCCGTATTCGCCAACGACGCGATTGAAAAGAAACTCAACACAGCGGCTATCGATATCGGCGGCTCGCGTTTGGTGGCCGCGCGCGTGACTGCGCACCAACCAGCACGCACGCGTGACCTCGCAGAGGTCAAAGCGCGCGTTCAGGCACTGTTGACCGCCCAAAAGGCGACCGCGCTAGCGGCTAGCACGGGCCAGGAGGCGCTCACAAAGTGGCGGGATGGCAGTACCGCGCCTGTTGCCAATGTGAAGTTGGGTCAGTCGGTCAGCGTTTCACGTGATCAAGCAAGCGAGGTGTCGCCCAATTTGATTGCTGCGGCCCTGCGGGTTGATGCCAAGCAATTACCCGCTTGGACCACAGTTGATCAAGGCCTTCAGGGATTCGCTGTGATTAAAGTGAATGCCGTGGAGAGGCGCCCAGCGCCTGAGGCGACCCAGGCTGCACAAGAAGTGCAGCAATTCACACAAGCATGGTCAAGCGCTGAATTGAACGCGTATTTGGCAAGTCTGAAGGTGCGCTTCAATGCCAAGATATTGGTGCCAAAGCCATCGGCAAATGCTAATGCCGCCGGATGATTGAGGGCGTTTGAAATGCTATAATTTAGGGCTGCGGTGACTGTAGCTCAGTTGGTAGAGTCCCAGATTGTGATTCTGGTTGTCGCGGGTTCGAGCCCCGTCAGTCACCCCACCGTATAAAAGCCCTTGGTCGTTGCCGATCAAGGGCTTTTTCAATGGTTGCCCGGCGTCAAAATAGTCAGGGATTGGTCAGTACCAGCTTGCCATTGATCGCTCTGCGTGCCATGACATCAAAGGCTTTCGGTAAGTCTGTCATCGTGAATGATTGTTGCACGGGGGGTTTGATGGTTCCTGCCTGAATCCAGCGCAGTAACTCGGCCATCATGGCCTCGTTGGCAGCCGCTTCGCGTTTGGCAAAATCACCCCAAAAGACACCCACCAATGACGCGCCTTTGAGCAGGGCCAAATTGAAGGGGAGCTTGGGGATTTCACCGCTGGCGAAGCCAACGACCAAGTAACGTCCGCGCCATGCAATGGAGCGAAACGAAGGCTCTGCAAACGCGCCGCCCACAGGATCATAGATGACATGAGGTCCACCGACGCCACAAGTTGACTTGATCGCGTCACGCAATGTTGTGTCAGGTGTGTGAATGCTGTAGTCGATGGTGTCATCCGCCCCCAGCTCGCGACAGAAGGCACACTTTTCAGCTGAGGAGGCCGCTGCAACGACGCGCGCACCGAGCGCCTTGGCAATTTGGATTGCCGAGCTGCCGACGCCGCCTGCAGCGCCCAAGATAAGCACCGTCTCGCCCGCCAAAAGCTGCGCGCGATCGATCAGTGCATGGTGAGAGGTGGCATAGGCCATGATGAAGGCTGCCGCCTCCGGCAATGGAAAATTAACCGGCAGGGGAATACACAAAGCCGCCTTGATGCAGGCATGGGTTGCAAATGCGCCGACGCTGGGTAGTGCAGCGACATGGTCACCAACCTTTAGTGTGCTGACCTCACTGCCGCACGCGGTCACGACTCCCGCAAATTCGGCACCTGGCACAAAGGGGGGTGTTGGCTTGAATTGGTATTTGTTCTGAACGATCAGCAGATCCGGAAAGTTCAAGCTGGCCGCTTTGATTTCAATCAAGACCTCGTCTGCAGCAGGCTGCGGCGTGGGCAGCTCGGTCCACGATAAATTTTCGACACCCGTCGGGTCGGTGCATTGCCACGCAAACATAAATGGGCTCCTGATAAAAAACTTTAAAAACACGCAGCGTCAATAATAAGCATGCTTTTCTGCATGACGTGTCACGTGCGGCCTTCTGCCCCTACAATTTCCGCATGAACATCCTACTCAGCAACGACGACGGTTACCTTGCCCCCGGCTTGAAGGCGCTGTACGAAGCGATCAAGCCGCACGCCCACGTGGTGGTCATAGCGCCTGAGCACAACAACAGCGCGAAGTCGAACTCACTGACGCTGAATGCCCCGTTATATGTACACGAGGGTAGTAATGGCTTTCACTATGTGAACGGCACGCCTGCCGATTGCGTGCACATTGCGCTCACGGGGTACCTGGATTGGCGGCCGGATTTGGTGGTGTCCGGCATCAACAATGGCGCCAATATGGGGGACGACACGATTTACTCGGGCACCGTGGGCGCCGCCATGGAGGGTTATTTGTTCGGTATTCCAGCTGTCGCTTTTTCACAGGTCGAAAAAGGGTGGGCTCACCTAGATGCCGCTGCCGAAAAGGCGGGTGAGTTGGTTTCCCAGTTACTCGCAACATTGGGAGGCGATGCCGTGGCGCCGGTCGCGACGCCGGCGACCTGTGAATTTCCGTGGTTATTGAATGTCAACATTCCGAACCGTGCCTTTGATCAGATAGGCGCCTACGAGGTCACCCGCTTGGGGCGTCGGCACGCTGCACAGTCGGTGATCCAGCAACCAAGCCCACGGGGTGAAACCATGTATTGGATTGGCCAAGCGGGTGAGGCGCGTGATGCCGCTCCTGGTACCGACTTCCATGCCACCAGCCAAGGCAACGTCGCCGTGACGCCCTTGCATGTTGATTTGACGCACTACAACGACCTGGACGCGTGGCGCGCGAGGTTACAGCAGACGGAAAACTGAGTCCCTATGGCCCAATCGCCACCACCGGAAAAAAAGTGGTTATCGACCGCCTATAAAGCGTCGGCTGGCGCGCCCGCAAATAAGGCCAGCGTGGCTCGACCACAGGCCAAGCTGTATGCGCCCAGTGGTGTAGCGCCGACAGGGTCCGGGCTTGATTCCAGTCGCGTACGGACTCATATGGTGGATCGCCTGATGGCGCAAGGGTTGGATTCCGAAGCGGTGCGAGATGCGATGTTGCGCGTCGAGCGACACCGGTTTGTTGACTCGGCGCTCATCAACCAAGCATACGAAGACACCAGTTTGCCGATTGGTTTGGGGCAAACGATTTCCAAACCCAGCGTGGTGGCTCGTATGCTTGCCCTGTTGGTTGCTGGACAGCAATTGCCGATGGGGCGTTTGCTCGAGATTGGCACGGGCTGCGGTTATCAAGCTGCGGTGATGGGATACCTTGCAAAAGAGGTGTACTCGATTGAGCGCCTGAAGGGGCTACATGACCGCGCACGCGCCAACTTGCGTCCTTTTCAACGCCCTAATATCCACCTCATCATGGCCGATGGTCATCTGGGATACCCTGCCGGTGCACCGTATGCCGGTATCGTTTCTGCAGCCGGTGGGGAGGCGATTCCGCAGGCTTGGTTGGATCAATTGGCGATCGGGGGGCGCTTGGTCGCGCCGTGTCAGAATGGTCCCGGCCAGCAGCGTTTGGTTGTCGTTGATCGAACCGCTGACGGTTATATAAGACACGAGTTAGAGGCAGTTTTGTTTGTGCCTTTAAAATCGGGGGTAGCCTAAATATGAAATACTTTGGAGTGTTATGACGGATCAATACCTGACAGCGATGGGTCTTATCAAGCAGGCTTGGTGGCGGCGCGGTTTGTTGTTGGTTGTGTCGGCGGCACTGGTGGCCTGCGCGCAGGGGCGTGTGGGACGTGCGCCCGTCGAGACCCGTTCTTTACCGCGCGCGAGTGCGGCGCCATTGCCAGACGGTGAATATCGGGTCCAGCCGGGCGATACCCTAATGCGTATTGCCGCGAACTTTAACCAAGATTGGCGTGATTTGGCCAACTGGAATCAACTGGCAAATCCTAACAATTTAGAGGTGGGGCAGGTTTTGCGCGTCTCCCCTCCACGATCTGGCCAGCCTGTGAAGCCGGCTGTGCCGAAGCCGGCTGAGCCCAACCCCGCTGTGGCTAAAGCGCCGCAAGCTGCAGAAGAGCCAGCGGGAGTGACCGTGCAGCCGATCAAGGGCGCTGACAGCCGCCCTCAACCCATCAAGCCACTTGAGAAGCCATCGCCAGTTGCTGCCGCTCCGGAGGCGCCCGTGAGTGCCGAATCGGTCGACACGGAAGCCGCAGGATTGGCCGCGCAGCTCAACTTGCGTTGGCCCGCTGAGGGGGATATTGTGGCGACTTTTGACGACAAGACCAACAAGGGCATTGGTATCGCTGGGCAGTTGGGCGATCCGATTGTTGCCGCAGCTGACGGCCGTGTGGTGTATGCAGGCTCCGGCTTGCGCGGGTATGGTAACTTGGTCATTCTCAAGCACGACGACACATTTTTAACGGCCTATGCCCACAACCAATCCCTGAC
Source organism: Burkholderiaceae bacterium (assembly GCA_049448275.1). GTDB lineage: Bacteria > Pseudomonadota > Gammaproteobacteria > Burkholderiales > Burkholderiaceae_C > RS62. The sequence continues at coordinate 1,329 of JBMTSM010000130.1, read as the reverse complement.
CGTGCGGGAGGATCAAGTCGTCAAAAAAGGCGACAAGATTGCGCAGATGGGCAGCTCGGATGCTGATCGCGTGAAGCTGCACTTTGAGGTGCGCCGTTTGGGTAAGCCCGTCGACCCGATCGCTTTTTTGCCAAAACGCTAAGCCTTCTCGCGGGACCTCGCCAGTCCCTGCGACAATAGAGGGATGCCCTCAAACACAGCACCGATTCGAGTCGACGATCCTGACTTAAAAGCCAGCGAACAGCAATCCGCTTCCACGGCCACGACACGCCCCGCGCCACCGCCACGCAACGGTCGTCCTGACGACTGGTTGTATGTTCATTCGATGGACCTCAACGCGCAGGGTGTTGCCCATCGCGATGATGGTAAGGTCGTTTTCATAGACGGTGCGCTGCCTGGTGAATGGGTATCAGCGCAGGTGCATCGTAAAAAAAGTAACTGGGAAATGGCCTCATTGAAGGCCGTGCATGAGTCATCGTCACAGCGGGTGGCTCAGCCTAAGTGCCCACACTTTGGATTGCATGCCGGTAGCTGCGGGGGGTGCAAGATGCAGCACCTCCAACCGGCTACGCAGGTCGCCATCAAACAGCGCGTGTTAGAGGATAACTTGTGGCACTTGGGTAAAGTGCGTCCGACCTTTGTTCTGCGACCCATTGAAGGGCCGACCTGGGGCTATCGTTTCCGGGCACGGTTGTCGGTGCGCTATGTGCCGAAGAAGGGCACTGTGTTGGTGGGGTTTCATGAGCGCAAGAGCCGTTACGTCGCGGATATGCAAAGCTGCGCTGTACTGCCAAAGTCAGTCAGTGATTTGCTGCCGCACCTGCGTACGTTGTTCCACAGCATGGACGGGCGTGCCACCTGCGCCCAGCTAGAGGTCGCTTGCACGGCCACACAGACCGGCCTGGTGTTACGCCACCTCGAGCCCCTGTCAGCGGCTGATTTAGACCGCTTGCGTGCATTTGCAACGGAATTTAGCGCTGGGCAGAACAAGCCTGAAATCATTTGGTACCTCCAGCCCAAGGGGCCTGACACGATTGCGCGTTTAGACGGCGCGCCGCACGATCTGCAGTACACCCTTCCGACCTTTGGTGTGACGATGCCGTTTAAACCTGCTGACTTTACGCAGGTCAACCCCTACATCAACGATGTGCTGGTCACCCGCGCTTTGAATCTGTTGCAGGTTGAGCGGCACGAACGCGTCTTCGATTGGTTTTGTGGTTTGGGTAATTTCACCTTACCGCTGGCAACGCAAGCGGGTGAGGTGGTCGGCGTCGAGGGGGCAGACACCCTGGTGCAGCGGGGGATAGACAATTACAAGCGTTTTAAGAC
>JBMTSM010000129.1:0-5817 GCA_049448275.1 Burkholderiaceae bacterium | reverse complement strand
TGCACGCGATGCCGGCTGCATCTGCCCAACGTCGCGACGGATCACGCGCAAAGGCGGCACTTTGGCCAATTGCAATATGGGCGCCACGCCAAAAGCTGCCATCAGGCTTAAACCGACCCCCATGCCTGTCAGCGCTGGCCATACAGATGGCGGGGGCAACGACGCATTCACCAATCCGGACAACAACGCTACGAAGACCCAATGGACTGACCATCCCACCGCAACGCCCATCAAGGTCGCGACCAACCCGACAGCGAAAAACTCAAGCATGAATGCCCGTGCGATGGTCCGCTGTGAGACGCCAAAAACCCGCAACATGGCGCACGCGTCGAGCTGCGTCGCAGCAAAACCACGCGCGCCAATGGCGACTGCGACGGCACACAATAAGGCTGTGAGCATCGCGACTAAATTCAAAAACTTTTCCGCCCGGTCTAACGTCTCCCTCGTGCCTGGGCGCCCCGACTCTAAAGTCTCGAGGCGCAAACCGTCGTTTACCGCGCCTTCTTCCAGGGCTTGATTCACAGCGCGCTCGAAAGCATTCACCGCATTAGCCTCGCCCGCAACGGCCAAGCGCCACGATACGCGGCTGCCGGTCTGAACCAATTCGGTTGCGGCAAGGTCCGCGAGATTAATCATCACACGGGGTGAAAAGCTTGAAAAACCGCCCCCTCGATCAGACTCTTGAGTCAGGATTCGCGTCAGCTGAAAACGTGTGCTCCCAATCAACAGCGCATCACCAACTTCCAGCCCCAAAGCGTCCAACAGCGCAGGCTCAGCCCAGGCCTCCCCCGGCGCAGGACCATTTTTCACAACCTTGTCGTTAGCCAACGCCTCAGCGACTGGCGCCTCACTGACTCGCAACTGGCCTCGTAGGGGGTAAGCGTCATCGACGGCTTTGAAAGCCACCAGGCGAGCCTCACCACCCCTGTCGTCAGGTGCCCGAGCCATGGTTGGAAATCTCACGGACACACTTTGTTCAAGCCCCAATCGCGTAGCGGTATCGCGCCATTTCGGCGCTGGCGCGTCATCGCTGCGCAGCACCGCATCGCCACCCAACAACGCTAAGGCATCACGGGCTAAACCACTCTGCAAACGATCCGCAAAGAAACCCACTGCGGTCAGGGCAGAGACCGCCAAGGCCACCGCGACCACCAGTAAACGCCAGCGTCCTGCCCGCCAATCGCGAACGCCATTGCGCCAAGCCAATTGCCAAACGGGCGGCGCCATGGGACGCTGCATCGGTTTGAGCTCTGAACTAACGGGCGGGGATGGGTTGGTCATTCGGTCAGGACGTTTGAATTTAAACAGTAAGCTTTGATTATGGGGCGCTTGAAAACCCCGCCGGGAACACTGGCTGCAAACCCCTAAAATAGAGGGCATTACCCAGGTGGCCCACCCGCCTGAGCCAGACTTCATTCGCCTTGCCCCTACCCACCATATCCATGACACAGCGCCGCCTTTTCGTCACGACCGCACTGCCCTACGCCAATGGCAACTTCCACATTGGCCACATCATGGAGTACATCCAGGCTGATATTTGGGTGCGGTACCAGCGCATGCAGGGTCAGGAAGTCCACTTTGTCTGTGCCGACGACGCGCACGGCGCCCCCATCATGATCGCGGCAGAGAAAGCCGGCATCACGCCACAAGCATTTGTGGCCAACATAGCCGCTGGACGGAAGCCATATCTCGATGGCTTCAACATCGCCTTTGACAATTGGCACAGCACCGACGGACCCGAGAACCACGAGCTGGCACAGAGCATCTACCGCAGCTTGCGAGATGCGGGATTCATTGCAACAAAGACCATCGAGCAGTTTTTCGACCCCGAGAAGAACATGTTCTTGCCGGACCGCTTTATCAAGGGCGATTGCCCCAAGTGCGGCGCGAAAGACCAATACGGCGACAGCTGTGAATCGTGCGGTGCGGTGTACGCCCCGACCGAGCTGAAAAATCCCTACTCGGCCTTGTCTGGCGCGACGCCAGTGATGAAGTCGTCCGAGCACTACTTCTTCAAACTGTCAGACCCTCGCTGCGTGGCTTTTCTAGAGGCGTGGACCCACGCCGATGGGCACCTCCAGCCCGAGGTATTGAACAAAATTAAAGAGTGGTTTGCAAAATCTGAAGACGGCACTGGTGGCCTCAGTGACTGGGATATCAGCCGTGATGCGCCCTATTTCGGTATTGAAATTCCGGATGCGCCAGGTAAATATTTTTATGTCTGGTTGGATGCGCCCATTGGTTACTTGGCATCCTTGAAAAATCACTTCGGAAAGATCGGTCAAGACTTCGATGCCTTCATGGCTGATCCGGCGACCGAGCAACATCATTTCATTGGCAAAGACATCACCTACTTCCACACGCTGTTTTGGCCAGCCATGTTGCACTTCAGCGGTCGAAAGACACCCAATGCCGTTCACGTGCATGGCTTCCTAACAGTCAGCGGTGAGAAGATGAGCAAGAGCCGGGGCACTGGCTTGGATCCACTCAAATACCTCAAGTTGGGCATGAACCCCGACTGGCTGCGCTACTACATTGCCGCCAAGTTAAATGGTCGCAATGAAGACGTGGACTTCAACGCCGAAGACTTCATGGCCCGCGTCAACAGTGACTTGGTGGGCAAGTTTGTCAACATCGCAAGCCGCACCGCTGGCTTTATAAACAAACGCTTTGCGGGCAAGTTAGGCACTGTGGGCGCTGAGGACCAAGCGCTTCTAGAGCAGCTCAAGACAGCCCTGACACCTGTTGCCGCCATGTACGAATCATTGGATTACGCCCGCGCGCTGCGGGAAATCATGACGCAGACGGACCGAGTCAATGAATACGTCGCGCACCACAAACCATGGGAGTTGGCCAAGCAACCAGATGCCAATGAACGCCTGCAAGCTGTTTGTACAACCAGTATTGAGGCCTTCAGGCTCTTGAGCATCGCACTCAAACCCGTGATGCCCGCGCTCACAACCGGAATTGAAGCCTTCCTGCAGGTGCGCCCATTTGTATTCTTGGACCTATCAACCACACTGGGTGCAGGACACACCATTGGCGGCTACCAGCACCTCATGCAGCGAGTCGACGCCACGCAGCTCGATGCACTGTTCGAGGCAGCGGAGCCAACCATACCGGAGACCGCTGTCATTGCAACGCCAGGCGGTGAGGCGCTGGCTCCCACCATTACCATCGACGACTTCGCAAAAATTGACCTGCGCATCGCCTGCATCGTCAACTGTGAGCCCGTCGAAGGCTCCACCAAACTGTTGCGCTTGACGCTTGATGTCGGCGAGGCCCAGACCCGTAACGTCTTCTCTGGCATCGCCAGCGCCTACCAGCCCTCGGACCTGATTGGCAAATACACGCTCATGGTCGCTAACCTCGCGCCACGAAAGATGAAGTTTGGCGTGAGCGAGGGGATGGTGCTAGCAGGCAGCCATGCAGATGAAAAGACCAACCCCGGCATTTATATCCTGCAGCCTTGGCCCGGTGCACAGCCTGGCATGCGGGTCCGTTAATCGCTCACAAACGGTAAGAAACGGCGTAAACTTTTCGCCATGCCGTTTCCGCCCCCCGATATTGCAGAGGCACGCTGGCGGTTCCAACCCCGCTTGTGGGAACACCTGCGAGCCTACAACCGAGACGCTCTACAAAGCGACATTGGCGCGGGGATAACGGTTGGTATCGTTGCGCTCCCCCTGGCCATGGCTTTTGCCATCGCGAGTGGCCTCACGCCACAGGCGGGGCTATGGACAGCCATTGTTGGCGGTTTCCTAATCTCTTTTTTTGGCGGTTCATCCGTCCAAATCGGTGGGCCCGCCGGGGCCTTTATCGTGGTGGTGTACGGCATCGTCGAACGCTACGGCCTCAGTGGCCTGTTGCTTTCGACGGGAGCAGCTGGTTGCCTGCTATTTTTGATGGGTTGGTTGCGCCTCGGTAGTTTGGTGCGCTACGTGCCGGTGAGTATCGTGATTGGTTTCACGAATGGCATCGCGGTGTTGATTCTCGTATCGCAATTGCGTGATTGGTTTGGGTTGGAAATAGCCAAAATGCCAGGGGATTTCTTCGCTCAAATGGCCGTCATTTGGACCCATCTTGACACCTTCAATCCAGCGGCATTTCTGCTCACCATCACTTGCTTCGCAGGCTTGTGGTTGTGGCCTCGCCTGTTTGCTCAGGACTCCCCCATCTTACAAAAAGTGGCCAGTCTTCCCCGAACGGGTAGCAGCCTCAAAATAACCGGACGGGTGCCGGGCCCCATCGTCGCGCTGGTGAGCTTGACCCTTTTTGCGTGGCTTGTGAACCTCCCGGTTGAAACCATCGGTCAGCGCTTTGGTGAGATTCCGCGCGATCTACCGACCTTTATATGGCCCGAATTCTCGTGGGTCACGGCCAAGCAGTTGGTATGGCCCACCCTCACATTGACCATACTGGGTGCCATTGAATCGCTGCTCTGCGCCCGCGTTGCGGACCAACTGAGTGATGCCCCCAAGCACAATCCCAATCAAGAGCTTATGGCGCAAGGCATCGCTAATTTCACGCTGCCTTTCATTGGGGGGATGCCCGCGACCGGCACCATCGCCCGTACCGTGACCAACATTCGGGCGGGAGCCAAGTCACCGATTGCTGGCATCGTCCACGCCACCACATTGGCAGTCATTGTCTTGGCGGCTGCACCGCTGGCAGCGTATATCCCGCTGTCGGTCTTGGCAGGGATCTTGATTTTTGTGGCGTTCAATATGGGTGAATGGCACGCCTTCCGAACCCTGCGCCAATACTCAGGACACTACCGGTTGATGCTGCTGTCTACCTTTTTAATTACCATCATTTTTGACCTCACTTTGGCGATTGAGTTCGGCTTGGTGTTGGCCTTTGTACTCTTTATCAAACGTCAAAGCACGCTGTTTACCGTCCACATCACGCCAACCGCCGACGGGCGGACTGCGGTGGTTCTGTACGGCAGTTTATTTTTTGGTGTGATTGGGAAACTGGATGCGCTACAGCGTTTGCCCCAGACGCTGGCACACGGGAGCGAGATTCACGTCGATGCCACGCGCCTGATCTCCCTCGACACAACCGGTCTTGATGCCCTCAAGACTTGGCTGCACGATCTCCAGAAAGCCAGTATCGGGGTGCACATCCATGGCCTGCAGCCACAGCCGGCCTCACTTATGAAGCGCGCGGGTTTCCTGCCGTTTTTGAAGAGTTATGACGCCGAAGAAGCAACCCAAGGCACCCGCGCCACATCGGACTAAAATGGGGACTCACGCCTGAAGCTTGGCGTCACCAACGACCTAATCGATATGAACTTATTCGCCCGCCCCCATTACGTATCCGACACCACCGAATTTATCGAAAAACTTAAATCCAGCCGCCCTGAGCTCGAGGCCGCCCAGCGTGACGGTCGTGCGTTGCTGTGGGATAAGCAAGTCGATGCCGAAGCGATGGAACAGGCCCAAGCAGCCCGTGTGGCACAACAGCCCTACGTGTACCAAACCAAACCGACGCTGGGCTAAACCTCATGCATGGCCCATCGGATACCTTGCCACCCAGCCTGCTTGAGGGCGCGGGCGGGATGCCCGAGGTGATTGACCACGTTGCCGTCGCCAAACTCTACGGCGAACCCCTGTTTGCGCTGCCACAGGACCTGTATATCCCGCCAGACGCCTTGCAGGTTTTTTTGGAAGCGTTCGAGGGGCCACTGGACCTGTTGCTGTACTTGATTCGCAAACAAAACTTCAACATTCTGGACATCCCCATGGCGGGACTAACCCGCCAATACCTGTCATACATCGATGAGATCAGGGCCAACAACCTGGAGTTGGCCGC
>JBMTSM010000128.1:0-5830 GCA_049448275.1 Burkholderiaceae bacterium | reverse complement strand
CTGGACGTGGTGTCCAGCAAAAACAACGACAACATCCCCGTGCTGAGTAGCGTGAGACCGACGCCACCAAGCAGGGCTGGGGCAATGCGGTCAGAGAGGCGCCCTGCAAAGGGTGCCAACAAGGCCACCGATGCCGGCCATGCCGTCATGAGAAATCCGGTGTCAATCGGATCTCGGTGCAACACTTGCTCGAAGTAAAACGGCAACGCCACAAACGCTATCCCCTGTGTCGCGAAGGCACCGACAGCGGTTAAGGCAGACAAACGAAACAGGGGTCGGGAAAACAAATCGACTGGCAACATCGGGACCGCGTGGCCCCGCTGTCGGGTGATGAGCCACCAACCACTGAAGCCGGCGATCAAGAGCGGCAACACCACGTGAGAAGCCGACGCCAACTGGGCCGCAGAGCCGACGCCGTAAATCAAGCTGCCAAAACAGACGGCAGACAGGGCCGCCGTGAGCGGATCAATGGTGTGCGACTGCGGGACCGTATTGGGTAGGCTGCGCCACCCAAAAGCCAGCGCCACCAAACCAAATGGAACACTTAGACCAAACAACCAAGGCCAATTGGCAACCGACAACACCAGCGATGCCACGCTTGGTCCCAACGTAAAGGAGCTGCCAACGATGAATGCATTCAGGCCGACACCACGTCCCAACCGAGATGGCGGGTACAACTGGCGAATCAACGCAATGTTGACACTCATGACGCCCGCTGCCCCGAGGCCTTGAAAACCCCGTGCGATGGACAGCGACAATAAATCTGGCGCCACTGCACATGCCAAGCTGGCGAGGGTAAACACCGCAATACCCCAAAGAAACACCCGCCGCGCACCGAAAAGATCGCCCAAGGCTGCCAATGGGAATAAGCCAGCAACCACTGCGAGTTGGTAGGCATTGACAATCCAGACAGAGGCAGCAGCCGACGCATTGAGATCAGCGGCTATGGCAGGTAAAGCGGTATTGGCAATTGACGTATCCAGCGCGCCCAAAGCAACGCCCAAAAACACCGCAACCAACGCTCTCTTGTCGACACGGTGAACGCCGATGTCGGGCGGATTATTTACCGGGGTTGGGTCAGCAGACGGTGGCGTCAAAGGTTGTGTCATGGTGTGTGGCTTTGCGTGCGCACAGTGTGCCACCAATATCGCCACGTTCCCGCGCTCAAGGCGACAAAACAGCGGTGCCTTTGCGGTAGAGTTGAGGGCAATAAACACATCGGTTCCCTCCACCCCGTTTCCAACACATGGCCGTCAATTTACCGTTCAAACTCGCAGGCGTCATGGGCATGCCGATCTACCAGTCGCGCTCACCCATCATTCACAACTATTGGATCAAGGCGTACGGCATTAACGGCGCCTATGGGCACTTTCCCGTTCAACCGGACAAGGTGGCAGATGCGATTCGCGGTCTTCGCGCACTGGGCTTGGCAGGCTGTAACATCACCCTCCCCCACAAACTGGCGGCGATGCCCTTGATGGATACGCTGACACCGATGGCCCAGCGTATGGGTGCAATCAATTGCATCGTTGTGAGCGAAGACGGACACCTGACGGGTCACAACAACGATGGCTTTGGCTACATTCAAAGTTTGCGCGATGAAGACCCCAACTGGCGCGCTGACAAAGGCCCCATCGTGGTATTGGGCGCGGGTGGTGCGGCACGCGCTGTCGTCATTGCGCTGATCGAAGCAGGTGCGACGTCCGTGCGCCTTTTAAACCGGACACGTGCCACCGCAGAGCGATTAGCCGAGGGCTTGGCACCGATCGTTGAGGTACACGAATGGTCGCAACGGCAAGAGGCCTTGCGCGGTGCGGCCCTGCTCGTCAATGCCACTAGCCAGGGGATGTACGGTCAAGAGCCACTGGATATCCAACTCGATACCCTGCCCGCAGATGCTTGGGTATCTGACCTGATTTATGTTCCGCTTGAGACCCCCCTATTGGCGGCAGCACGGGCGCGGGGTCACACTGCGGTCAATGGCCTCGGAATGCTCATTAACCAAGCGATACCCGCTTTTGAGGCCTGGTTTGGCGTGCGCCCGCACGTCACGCCCGCGCTCAAGCAGCAAATTCTTGCCACGTTTTAAGCCACAAGTCACACCATGACTCCTGCACCCTTACGCATCGCCGTCGCCGGCGCTGGCTACATCGGCCAAGCGCACATCGCAGCCATTCAGCAGACGCCCGGTTTGCGTCTGTCAGCCATCGTCGACCCGTCGGAGACAGGCCAAGCGATAGCGTCACAGCACGGGGTCGCGCACTTCCACGACCTCGGGGTTCTTCTTGCTGATGCACGCCCAGATGCCATCGTCTTGGCAACCCCGAACCCACTGCACGTCCCGCAGGCAATTCAATGCGCCGCTGCCGGCGTTGCCATCCTGCTGGAGAAGCCCGTCGCGGTTACCGCCGCCGATGGGGCCAAATTACTAGAGGGTTTAGGTGCGCACAGCAGCCGTGTACTGGTGGGACATCACCGAACCCACAGTGGCATCATGCAAGCCGCTAAAACCTGCGTGGACAGCGGCGTTTTGGGCCGCTTGGTCTGCGTCACGGGGCGAGCAACTTTCTACAAACCTGCCGAGTACTTCGCTGCTGCGCCTTGGCGCTCACAAGCGGGCGCAGGGCCTATTCTTTTGAACATGATTCACGAGGTGCACAACTTCCGCATGCTTTGTGGCGAGGTACGCGCCGTGCAGGCCGCCGTTAGTCATGCGACTCGTGGTTATGTGGTCGAGGACAGCGCCGCAATTACCTTTGAATTCGAAAGTGGCGCGCTGGGCACCTTCATGCTGTCCGACTGCGCCGCATCACCCTCCAGCTGGGAGCAGACCAGCCAAGAGAACAAAGCCTACGCCAGCTACCCCACGCAAGATTGTTATGAGGTCACTGGTACCAACGGAAGCCTATCGGTACCGACCATGCGCTTACACCGTTACGCCACGGATGCCGCCCGCTCGTGGTGGTTACCGTTTGAGGCCGAACAATGGCCGCTCGACGTTGTTGATCCCATAGAGGTTCAGATGCAACATTTCGAGGCCGTGATCCGAGGTGACGCGTTGCCGGCAGTCACTGTCGAAGACGGCCTGCGAAATTTAGAGGTTACCGAAGCCATTGTGCAAGCCGCCTCCAGCGGCCAGCGTGTCACCTTGAAGGGCGACGCTCCCAAATTGTGAGCGCACCGCCAGCGACACCACACACAGCGATCAGCGCAATGCCCATCAGCGAGATGTGATCGGGCACGTTACCGAAAGCCAACCAGCCGCCCAACAGTGCGAAACCAATTTGCGCATACATGTAGGGCATGAGCGTTGACGCAGGCGCGTGCTCGTAGGCCTTGATCAATAGGTAATGCCCAACGGTGCCGGCCACACCAATCAGCAGCAGCAGCGCCCACAACGTCATATCGGCCAGTGGGGTCCAAATCCACGCCAGCGCCAAACTGCTGGTGATCGCGCCTACCCACACCGAATAAAAGTGAGTCGTCATGCTGTTTTCAGTTTCAGCCAAACGTTTGGTGAGCAGTTGAAATGCCGTGTTCACCGCAACAACGCCCAACGGGAAGACCATTGCCCATCCGAGTTCCGACTGTCCCGGACGTACGATGACCAAGGTGCCAACAAATCCACCCAAAACCAGCATGACGCGCCACAGCGAGACGTGTTCTCCCATCATGGTGGCGGCAAAAAATGTGACAAATAGTGGGGTTGTCATTAGGATTGCCGTGAACTCGGCAACCGGGAAGACCTGCAAGCTGGCGATAGCGAGCAATGTGAGCAAGATAAACAAGATCCCGCGTGTGATCTGCAAACCGAAATGACGGGTCACAAGCACCTGGCGTCCCAACTTTGGTAAGAAGAACCCCGTTGTCAACACCGCCTGTGTCATGTAGCGCACCCAAATGATCATCATGATGGGAACGTGCAAGCTGAGGTGCTTGTTGACGGTATCAATCAAGGCGAACGAGGCAACAGCCATGAGGACCAAGGCGATACCGAGCAATGCGGATGGCTTCAAACCGGGGGTGTATGCAGACATAAAAAGGGAGCCCTGAAAGCCCCCATTGTTCGATAAACGATAGACGGGTAACCGTATTCTATGAGGTGAAATCAGTGATTCCGGCTGCCTCGAGTCGCTCACGTACCAAGGTCATCTCAGCGTCATTGAGCTGACGCAAAGGCGCACGCACAGCGGCCCAGTCAGATTCGCCAGTCAAAATAGCCATCGTCGCTTTGAAAGTGGGTAGCATCACGGTCGCATTCAACAGGTCAATGTAAGCACCTGCCTGTTTCAAGTCTGAATCAATCGATTTGACATCACGACTTTCAACCAAACGCTTCACGCAGCGCGGCATGATGTTGGCGACGCCGCTGACAGCGCCATTGGTGCCCTTGGCCGCAAGCGCAGGAATGTCTAACTCGTTACCAACCCAAACCTGAACCTCGGGCATGAAGGCCTGTGCGAGCCCGAGCGAGTGTGCCCTGTCACAGGCGCTGTCTTTAATGCCCAGAATAACGCCAGGGTTGCGATTGACCAGGGCGCGAATCACCGCCGCGGAGAGCCCAACACCCGCAACTTGGGGAATGTGATACAGCACCGCGCGCATCGATAACCGGTCCTGCTTCACCGCATCGATTACCTGCTGCAATGCCGCAGTAATCCCTTCATCCGATACGCCTTTAAAGAAGAACGGGGGCATCAAAAGGCATGCATGAACCCCGAGTTGGGTGGCATGGACACTCAACGCGATGGTGTCGGGCAAAGCTGCCGCGCTGGTATGTACCAGAATGGCATCGGCCGGCACACCTGCTGCAATGAGCGCTGACAGCGCCGCAGTCCGCTCAGAAACACTGAAAGAGGGCCCCTCACCCGTGGTACCAAACAAGGTCACACCATTGCACCCCAACGCCAATAAGTTCTTGGCGTGTGCAGCCAGCAAATCGTGTCGAATCGCGCCGTCTGCCGCTACCGGGGTCAAGAGAGCGGGCCAGATGCCCTTGTGCGCGCGAAGCGTCATGCTTTACCTCAGACAGGAATGAGAAAAGGGAATTAGAACTACAGCCCAGCCGGTACGTAGCCAAACTGCATGGGGAGCCACAATACGATTTCGGGTACCAAGATCAGCACCAACAGTGCGAGCAGCAAAGCGACTAGGAAAGGCCAGATTTCTCGAATCATGTCTGCCAGCTTGATACCAGTAGTGCCGTTAATCACGAACAGCAAGATGCCGTATGGCGGCGTGATCAAGCCGACCATGCAATTGATAACCGCCACCACACCAAAATGCACAAGATCAATTCCCATGGAGCGGCAAGCCTGCAAGAACAGCGGAATGATGACCAAGATGATGGTGGTGGCGTCCAAAATGCACCCCAGCAACAAGAGCAACACATTCACGCCCAATAAAAAGGTCAATGGCGATACATCCAACGACTGCAGTGTTTCAGCCAACAAGGCGGGTATGTTCTCTGAGGCAACGATGTAGTTGAGGATCAAAGCACCACCAATCACCAACCCCACCGACGCCGAGGACTTGACGCTGTCCAACATGATGGCCCGCATGCCGGAAAAACTCAGGGTGCGATAGAACACGGCAGCCAAAATAAACGCGTAGGCTGCGGCGACGGCTGCCGCCTCGGTTGATGTGGTCACACCGCCATAGATACCCCACATCAAAATCACTGGCATCAACAACGCCGGAAACGCCTTGATCGTGAGGGCTGGTAATTCGCGTATCGGGACCACGGCATCTGGCTCAAAGCCTCGCTTGTGCGACAGGTAGACGTTCATGGCCATCAACATGATCCCCATCAACAAGCCGGGCAAAATGC
>JBMTSM010000127.1:0-5854 GCA_049448275.1 Burkholderiaceae bacterium | reverse complement strand
CGCTAAGTTACGCGTTTTGCGTGACAACGTCGTCATCTTTACCGGTGAGCTTGAATCACTTAAGCGCTTCAAGGACGATGCGAAAGAGGTTCGTGAGAACTTCGAGTGCGGCTTGAATATCAAGGGCTACAACGAGATTGCTGAGGGCGATATCTTGGAGTTCTTTGAGATCAAAGAAGTGGCGCGCACGTTGGGTTGATCCGGCGAGTAGGCACAGGCAGCACCATGGCGATTAAGAAATCCTCAACTCCCAACCGCGGCTTCAAGGTCGCGGATCAGATCCAGCGCGATCTGTCGGAGTTGATTGCGCGTGAATTGAAAGATCCGCGCGTGGGTATGGTGACGATCCAAGCCGTTGAGGTGACGCCAGACTACGCTCATGCGAAGGTGTTCTTCAGCGTATTGGTTGGCGATCCGGTGCAATGTGAATTGGCGCTCAACCAGGCGGCTGGTTTCTTACGGAGCGGCTTGTTCAAGCGACTTCACATTCACACAGTGCCGACCCTGCATTTCCACTTTGACCGCACGTTAGAGCATGCAGCAGACATGAATGCACTGATCGCTAAGGCGGTCTCATCGCGCGCTAAAGAGGACTGATCATGAACTCACCGCAGAAGCGGGGGAGTTCGGTGAAGCGGCGTCCCGTACACGGGGTGCTGTTGTTGGACAAACCCATTGGCCTATCGAGTAACCAAGCCTTACAAAAGGCAAAGTGGTTGTTGCGCGCTGAAAAAGCGGGGCACACCGGTACGCTTGACCCCTTGGCAACCGGCATGCTGCCCCTGTGTTTTGGTGCTGCTACCAAGTTCAGCCAAATGCACCTCGATGCCGACAAGTCTTACATCGCCGATTTGCAGTTAGGCATGACCACGACCACTGCCGATGCTGAGGGTGAAGTGTTACAGACGCGTGATGTGCCCGCTCTAACAAAACAGCAACTCGACGCGGTTGCAACGCAGTTTACGGGCGGCATTGCACAGTTGCCGCCCATGTATTCTGCCCTGAAGCGCGACGGTAAACCGCTTTATTCCTACGCGCGCGCAGGCGAGGTCGTAGAGCGCACCCCGCGCGATATCACGATTCACGCACTCAGCTTGACCGCCACATCAGACCCCACCCGGTTAAAGCTAACGGTTCGATGCTCAAAAGGCACCTACGTTCGCACACTGGGTGAGGATATAGGTGAGGCGTTGGGCTGTGGCGCGCATCTCGCCAGTTTGCGCCGCACGCAGACCGGCTGCTTCACGTTAGCGGACCAACGTGCTGTCCATGCGCCCACGACCCTCGAAGCGCTCGAGGCGCTGGCTGACTCAGCACGTTTGGAGACGTTGTTGCCCGTCGAGACGCTGCTGCAGGGCGCGGATACCGTGGCGCTTGCGCCCGAGCAGACTGGCCGATTTTTGAGTGGTGTACGTTTACGCACGGCGGAGTTGCCAGCGGCTAACGGCATTCCGCAAAATTCCGATTTAGTTGCCGTATGGGGTACTTCACCTCACGCGTTTTTGGGGTCTGCTCACATTGTGGGTGGTGAATTGATTCCAACGCGCTTGCTCAGTCCCGCTGAGGTCGCGCAAAGTTTGGCGCAAACAGATGCCACCGCATTGGTTTGCTAGATTTTTTATTTGTTTTAGAGCTTTAGGATTTTCATGACAACGCCTATTCGTAACATTGCCATCATCGCTCACGTCGACCACGGCAAAACCACCATGGTGGACCAACTGCTTCGCCAATCAGGCACTTTCGCTGACCACGAAAAAATCGTCGATACCGTGATGGACAACAATGCCATTGAGCGTGAACGTGGCATCACGATTTTGGCTAAAAACTGTGCTGTCAGCTGGAAGGGCACCCACATCAACATCGTAGACACCCCCGGTCACGCGGACTTTGGTGGTGAGGTCGAGCGCGCGCTGTCAATGGTCGACGGTGTGGTGCTATTGATTGATGCCCAAGAGGGCCCTATGCCGCAAACACGTTTTGTGACCAAGAAGGCGCTGGCTTTGGGTTTGCGACCTATTTTGGTGGTTAACAAAGTGGATAAGCCAGGTGCGCGTCCGGACCATGTCGTCAACGAAGCATTTGACTTGTTCGACAAGCTGGGCGCGACGGATGAGCAGTTAGATTTCCCGGTTGTCTACGCGTCAGGTATCAACGGCTGGACTTCTTTGGTCGAAGGCGAACCTGGTGAGCAGTGGGGCCCCGACATGTCAGCCTTGTTTGATACCGTCCTGAGCCACGTGCCGGCACAGAGTGGCGACCCTACAGCTCCGTTGCAGTTACAGATTTCAGCGTTGGACTTCTCGACGTTCGTGGGTCGTATCGGTGTTGGCCGCATTTCATCGGGAACCATCAAGCCCCAAATGGATGTATTGGTAATGGAAGGTCCCGACGGCGCCACCATCAAGGGCCGCATCAACCAAGTATTGAAATTTCAAGGCTTGGACCGTGTACAAGTTACCGAGGCGGGACCGGGTGATATCGTATTGATCAACGGCATTGCAGATATTGGTATTGGTGTGACCGTGACGGACCCCTTGAAGCCAGCGCCCATGCCCATGCTCAAGGTTGACGAGCCCACCTTGACCATGAACTTCTGTGTGAACACAAGCCCACTCGCTGGTCGCGAAGGTAAATATGTCACCAGTCGACAGCTGTGGGACCGCCTGCAGAAAGAACTGCAACACAACGTTGCATTGCGCGTGGCAGAGACCGACGAAGAGGGTGTTTTTGAGGTCATGGGACGTGGCGAATTGCACCTTACGATCTTGCTTGAAAACATGCGTCGCGAGGGCTACGAATTGGCTGTATCAAAGCCTCGCGTGGTGTTCCGTGATATTGATGGCGTGCGTTGTGAGCCGATCGAGATGGTGACCGCTGATATCGAAGAAGCCCATCAAGGTGGTGTGATGCAAGCCCTCGGCGAACGCAAAGGTGAGTTGGTCAACATGGAGCCCGATGGCCATGGCCGCGTGCGTCTGGAGTACCGTATTCCCGCCCGTGGTTTGATTGGCTTCACCAACGAGTTCTTAAACCTGACGCGCGGATCCGGTTTGATCTCTAACATTTTTGATGGCTACGAGCCTCACAAGGGTGAAATTGGTGGTCGCAAGAACGGCGTTTTGATCTCTATGGATGACGGCGAAATCTTTACCTATGCTTTGGGCAAGTTAGACGATCGTGGCCGCATGTTGGTGAAAGCCAATGACCCCGTTTACGAAGGCATGATCGTGGGTATTCACAACCGTGACAACGACCTCGTCGTGAATGCCACTCGTACCAAGCAGTTAACCAACTTCCGGGTCAGTGGTAAGGAAGATGCCATCAAAATCACGCCCCCCATCGCATTGACTTTGGAGTATGGTGTGGAATTCATCGAAGACGATGAGTTGGTAGAAATCACGCCCAAGAGCGTTCGCCTGCGCAAGCGCTTCTTGAAAGAGCACGAGCGTAAGCGCGCGAGCCGTGAAACGTCCGTGAGCTAATTTAAGGGCGCCGCTGGCGCCCTTTTTTTGGTAGAGAGTTGAGTATTTGTCGGGGGAGTGAAGCGATGAAAGCATTACATCAAAGTGAGTTTGTTGACGCCACAGTTGCTGGCCGTGTCGGATTGATCACCTTACAGCGGCCCAAGGCCCTGAACGCCTTGTCGCTGGATATGATCCGTGCGCTGGATAGCCATTTGCGCGCTTGGCAATCAAATGATGAAGTTTTGGCGGTCGTTATTCGTGGGACAGACAAAAACGGCCCCTTTGGTCATTTTTGCGCGGGTGGCGATATTCGGTTTTTTCACGAAGCCGCTCTGGCCAGCGACCCCAACTTGGACGCGTTCTTTACCGAAGAGTACGCACTGAACTACCTTATTCACACCTACCGAAAGCCCTATATCGCCCTCATGGATGGAGTGGTTATGGGCGGTGGCATGGGGATCTCACAGGGAGCGAGCCTGCGCGTGGTGACCCCACAGAGTAAGTTGGCGATGCCCGAGACCAACATCGGTTTGTTCCCTGACGTGGGTGGCGGCTTTTTCCTCAGTCGTCTGCCTGGCCATTTTGGGGAGTGGTTGGCGTTGACCGGATCGGTGTTGGGGGCAGGGGATGCCATCGCGCTCGGCCTTGCTGACTGCTGTATCGACCGCTCAAGCTTGCCCGTTTTGTGGGGCGAGTTGGGTGAAACCCCTTTTCACAGTTCAGACGCTGTACAGCGTTGGGTCGAGGTAAAGGCATCTTCCGCGCCAGAGTCTCATATTCTCAAAGAGCGTGCATGGGTCGACTCAGTTTTCTCTGCGCCTTCAGTACCCGAGATCATGTCGAGATTAACCGCTCTCATGGCGACTGCGGATACGCCAGAGGCGGCGTGGGCAGGTGCCGTACACGCGCAGTTGCTGACGCGGTCACCCTTGATGTTGCATGTGGTGCTCGAGCAGATTCGGCGCGCCCGTACCTTGTCGCTCGCAGAGGATCTCCGGATGGAGCGTGTCATGGTGCATAACTGTTTTTACTGGCGTCCAGGCAAGGCGAGTGAGACAGTCGAAGGCGTTCGCGCCCTCGCGATCGATAAGGATCACAAGCCGCAATGGAACCCGTCCCACATCGACGCCGTGACCACGGACATGGTCGAGGCACTCTTTAACTCACCATGGTCGCCCGAGGCGCATCCTATGGCTGACAGGCTCAGTAATTAACGCTGGCGTTCTTTCATGGCGCGTTCAACTTCGCGCTTGCCCTCGCGCTCCTTGATGGTCGAGCGTTTGTCATGCTCTGCTTTGCCTTTCGCCAAAGCGATTTCGCATTTGACTCGACCATTCTTCCAGTGGAGGTTGAGCGGCACTAGGGTGAATCCGCGTTGTTCTACTTTGCCAACCAGTCGTCGAATCTCATCTTTCTTCAACAGCAATTTTTTGGTGCGCGCGCTGTCTGAGCGCACGTGTGTTGAGGCACTGATCAGTGGGTTGATCAAGCACCCGATGATGAATAACTCACCATCTCGAATGACAACGTAACCATCGGTTAGCTGTACCTTACCCGCGCGCAAAGCCTTGACTTCCCAGCCCTCGAGCACCATTCCCGCCTCGTGGGTTTCCTCTATGGCATAGTTGAAGCGTGCCTTTTTGTTATCGGCGATTCGTGCGGGTAGCGGCTTTTTATCCTTACCGGGTGCGTTCTTTGAAGCCATGGTGCCTAGGTTAAAGTTGGATGCCACATAAAATATGTTCTACGGCATAGCCTCTCATTGTATGAAAACTGTCAGCAAGTCTGTTTTGTTAAACCACAGCCCCGAGCAAATGTATGCATTGGTGACGGATGTGGCGCAGTACCCTGCGTTTTTGCCGTGGTGTGACAGCTCTGAAGTGATCAGTGAAACAGCCTCTGAGATGACCGCTAAAGTCGGCATGGCGTTGGGGGGCTTACACCAGAGCTTCACAACAAAAAACCTGCACGAAGCGGGGCGTGCAGTTCACATGCAATTGGTGGATGGGCCGTTCTCTCATTTGGAGGGCAGCTGGCAGTTCAAACCCCTCGGTGAGCTCGATGCCCATGGGCAGGCGGCGGCTTGTAAGGTGAGTTTCACGCTAGCGTACGCGTTTTCGAGCAAAACATTAGCGACGTTGGTTGGTCCGGTTTTTGACAAGATAGCGTCCAACTTAGTCGATGCCTTTGTTGCGCGTGCAGATACCGTCTACGGCAAACTTGGGGGTTCATGATGTTCACTGTTGCCGTGTCCTTCTCGCCCAAGCCTCGCAGCGTGCAGCAACTTGACATGCAAGTAGCGCCAGGTAGTTCAGTCAGAGACCTGCTGCAAACGCTGGTTACACATGCGGACTGGCAGGTTGCAGCCGAGGCGGGGTTGGATGGCAAAC
>JBMTSM010000126.1:0-5886 GCA_049448275.1 Burkholderiaceae bacterium | reverse complement strand
GTCGAGTTTGTTGACGCATTGCCCATGACCACGACCGGTAAAGTCCAGCGCCGAGTGTTACGCTTGTTGGAAGAGTCACGCGCCACAGAAGGAGCTTAGATCGTGACAAACACAACGCCATTTCCATCGTTATCGCTCGGTCAGTCTGACTTAAAAGTGGGCCCTATTTGTTTGGGAACCATGACGTTTGGTGAGCAGGTGGATGAGGCCACCTCGCACGCCATCATGGACCGCGCGTTGGCGCGAGGCGTTCACTTTTGGGATACCGCTGAAATTTATTCGGTACCCACCAAAGCGGAGACCTGTGGCGCCACCGAGACCATCATGGGGCGCTGGTTTGCAAAGAACCCGGGTAAACGTGCGCAGGTGGTTTTGGCATCCAAAGTAGCGGGCCCGTCGCGTGGCATGCCATGGGTGCGCGGAGAAAACAGTGGCCTGACCGCCGCAGAGATTGAAGCGGCGTGTGAGGCCAGTTTGCGACGCCTGCAAACCGACGTCATCGATCTGTACCAAATCCACTGGCCTGCTCGCAATGTGCCCGCATTTGGGCAGATGTACTTCGATCCCAACAAGGAGGCCGATTGCGCGCCTATTTTGGAGCAATTGGAGGCGATGCAACGCTTGGTGAAAGCGGGTAAGGTGCGCGCCATTGGCTTATCAAACGAAACGCCGTATGGCGTGCATGAATTTGTGCGTCTGGCGGAAGCTCACCACCTGCCACGTATTGCCACCGTACAAAACGCCTTTAACTTGGTGAACCGGTCGGTCGAGAACGCACTGTCCGAGAGCCTGTACCGCTTGGGTGTTGATTTACTGGCCTACTCGCCACTGGCCTTTGGCTTGTTGACCGGTAAGTACGACGATACCGGGCTGGTGCACAGCGGCTCGCCGCAGGGGCGTTTGGCCATTTACGAATCGACCCGAAAGCAGCGCTGGGGCCGTCCGCGTGCCCTTGATGCAGCCCGTGCGTACAACGCGCTGGCGCGTGAGAAGGGACTGACGCCACACCAGATGGCGCTGGCTTTTTGCTACCGGCATTGGGTCGCCAAAAGCACCATCATTGGCGTCATCAACTGTGAGCAGTTAGATGCCTGTATCGATGCGTTTGATTGCCAATTAGACGCCGAGACTTTGGCTGCCATCGATGCGTTACGATTCGCGTGGGGTGACCCCGCGGTTTGACCTTGCGGGCCCCCCAACCACCTTTTTTCAATCGCCGTTATGAACGCCACATCGAATCTCTGGATGCCCATTGTCATGGTCATCGCCGCCTATCTATTGGGCTCGGTCGCCTTTGCAATTGTGATCAGCAAGATCATGGGCATTGCTGATCCCCGTACGTTTGGCAGTCGCAACCCGGGCGCTACCAACGTTTTGCGATCGGGCAAACGATCGGCGGCTATCGCCACGCTGGTGTTGGATGCGCTGAAGGGCTTTATTCCAGTGCTGCTGATGTTGCGATTCGCAACCGACTGGGGTTTCGGGGGCAGCGCTTCCGAGTGGGGCGCTTTGGTTGGTCTTGCGGCGTTTTTAGGACACTTGTACCCCGTGTTTTTTGGCTTCAAAGGGGGCAAGGGCGTGGCGACTGCGGTTGGTGTCCTGTTTGGGCTGGAGCCTACGCTGGGCTTGGCTTGCCTCGCCACGTTTTTGATATTGGTTTATTTCAGTCGTTTTGTGTCTTTGGCATCGGTTGTCGCTGCTGTATTCGCGCCGTTTTATTGGTTATTTGGGCATGGCGTGGCGTGGCAAGCGGGCGCTGTCTCGACGGGTTGTTTGGCCGTCATGTCACTGATGTTGATCTGGCGTCACCGTGAAAACCTCGGTCGCATCATGAAGGGCACAGAGAGCAAACTGGGCCAGTCAAAAAAGTAATTGCTTGTTTAAAAAAGGATGGTCATGAGTCGGGTTGAAAACAACGGCATCACGCGCTTTCATGTTGGTGCGCGTCTCAGCGAATCAGCGGTTTTTAATGGCGTTGTGTATCTGGCCGGTATGGTGCCCGAGGCGGGTGATACCGATATCGAGGGTCAAACCCGCGACGTTTTGAACCAAATCGAGCAGCGTTTGCGCGAGGCCGGCAGTGACAAGTCACGACTGCTGCGGGTGCAAATTTACCTCAGCAATATCGACGATATTCAGGCGATGAACACCGTGTGGGATGCCTGGGTAACGCCTGGTAACACGCCCCCTCGCGCCACGGTGGAGGCTCGTTTGGCCAACCCCAACTACAAAATTGAGGTTGTTGCGACCGCTGCGGTTAATCCCTGAAGTTATTGAAGGTGAGGGGGAGATCAGGGATCTCTGAGCGAATCAGCGCCATGGCGGCCTGCAGATCATCACGTTTGCCGCCGGTCACGCGTACGCTGTCACCTTGGATGGCACCTTGGACCTTCAGCTTGCTACCCTTGAGTACCTGCTGAATTTTTTTGCCATCCTCGGTGGCGATACCACTGCGTACCACAGCGGTTTGTTTGACACGATCGCCGCCAATTTTCTCCACTTTACCCATGTCGATGAAACGCACATCGACGTTTCGTTTCGCCAGTTTGTTACGCATGATGTCGTCGATTTGCGTGAGTTGGAAATCGGCGTCACCAGTTAGCGTGATCTCTTTGTCTTTTAGTTCGATGGCGGCGGAAGTACCTTTGAAGTCAAAGCGGTTACCAATTTCTTTGGCAGCCTGATCGATGGCATTTTTGACTTCGACCATATCGGGTTCCATTACGGTATCGAATGAGGGCATGGCTGTGTAATCCTAATTTAATGCGACAATTTCCAGATGTCGGAACCGTCAATATTAGTGCAGAAAAACGTCTCGCTGCAAGCATTCAACACATTCGGTATTGCGGCACGTGCGCGTGAGTTGTTGGTGATTCGTGATGTCGAGTCGGCGCAAGCTGCTGTGCGTTCGGGGCTGCTGCGCGACCGATCGATTTTCATATTGGGCGGTGGCAGCAATATCGTCTTGACGGCCGATGTGAGTGCGCTGGTTCTAAAAGTAGAGATTCCAGGCATGGCACTGGTGGGCGAAACCGACCGCCACTGGATCGTTGCCGCTGGGGCAGGGGTCGATTGGCACGAGTTTGTGTGCTGGACGGTTGCACAGGGCTGGCCGGGCTTAGAGAACATGGCCCTGATACCGGGTGTCTGTGGCGCCGCACCCGTTCAAAACATTGGGGCTTACGGCGTCGAATTACAAGATCGATTTGAGGCGCTCGACGCAATTGACTTGCAAACTGGCGAGCCCTTCACCCTGCGTGCCGACCAATGTGGCTTTGGCTACCGCGACTCTGTCTTTAAACACGCGCCCGCTGCGCCACTGGCGATGGGGCTGAAGGGGCGCGCACTCATCACACAGGTGCGATTCGCGTTACCCAAACGGTGGGCACCAGAGCTCGGTTACCTTGATTTGCAAAAGCAGGTCGCCGCGACGGGCATCGACAAGCCCACGCCACAACAGGTACTGGATTGGGTGGTGGGCATTCGTCAAGCGAAGTTGCCAGACCCTAAAGTGATCGGTAATGCGGGCAGCTTTTTCAAAAATCCCACGGTATCTGCCGAGCAGTGCGCTGACATCATTGGACGTGAACCGAATTTGGTGCACTATCCCCTACCCGATGGGCGTATCAAGCTGGCAGCTGGTTGGTTGATTGATGCGTGTGGCTGGCGTGGCAAGTCGATTGGCCTTGCTGGCGTGTACGAGAAACAGGCCTTGGTGTTGGTGAACCGGGGCAACGCCCAGCAAGCCGTCACAGGCGGAGAGGTGATGACCTTGGCCAAGGCTATTCAAACCAGCGTGTTCGAACGATTCGGGCTCATGCTTGAGCCCGAACCCGAGGTCGTTTAACGCGCAGGGACTTACTTTTTAGCGTCTTGGTCGTTTGCCAGTTTGAGCATGTCGGCGCCATCACCCAACGCCAGCAAGCCTGACTTGGCGTAGATCCCCAACTTGTCGCGCGTGTCAACGATATCGAGATTACGCATGGTCAGCTGACCGATGCGGTCGCGTGGTGTGAACATGGATTCGCCGCGCTCCATCGTTAAACGCTCGGCCTGATAGGTCAGGTTGGGCGAGTCGGTGTTCATGATGGTGTAGTCGTTGCCACGACGCAATTCCAAGGTCACCTCACCCGTGACGGCACGCGCCACCCAGCGCTGCGCGGTCTCGCGCAACATGATGGCTTGCGGGTCAAACCAGCGGCCTTGGTACAGCAAACGGCCTAAGCGCAGACCATTGATGCGGTACTGCTCAATCGTGTCTTCGTTGTGAATACCCGTGACCAAACGCTCGTAGGCGATGTGCAACAGGGCCATGCCGGGGGCTTCGTAAATACCGCGGCTCTTGGCTTCGATGATGCGGTTTTCGATCTGGTCGCTCATGCCCAAACCATGGCGTCCACCAATGCGGTTGGCCTCCAGAATCAGTTCGACGCTGTCGCTAAAAGTTTTGCCGTTGAGGGCAACGGGCTGGCCTTCTTCAAAACGCACGGTGACCTGCTCGCGCTTGACTTCAACATCATCACGCCAGTGGGCGACGCCCATGATGGGCTTGACGATGTGCATGCCACTGGCGAGGCTCTCGAGGTCTTTCGCCTCGTGCGTGGCACCCAACATGTTGGAGTCGGTCGAGTACGCCTTTTCGGACGACATCTTGTAGTCGAAACCTGCGGTCTGCATGAAGGCAGACATCTCGGCACGTCCACCTAATTCGTCAATGAACAGCTGGTCGAGCCAGGGCTTATAAATTTGGAGTGAGGGGTTGGTGAGTAGACCGTAGCGGTAGAAGCGCTCAATGTCGTTGCCCTTGTAGGTGCTGCCGTCACCCCAGATGTTGACATCGTCCTCGCGCATGGCGGCGACCAGCATGGTGCCCGTTACAGCGCGGCCGATTGGCGTGGTGTTGAAGTAGGTGATGCCGCCGGTTGAAATGTGGAAGGCACCGCTCTGAAGGGCTGCAATACCCTCATTGGCCAGCTGAACTCGACAATCGATCAGTCGAGCTGCCTCGGCACCGTATGCCATGGCTTTGCGGGGGATTTCATCGTAATCCGGCTCATCGGGCTGTCCGAGGTTGGCGGTGTACGCGTAGGGCACGGCGCCTTTTTGACGCATCCACAACAGGGCCGCGCTGGTGTCTAAACCGCCAGAAAAAGCGATGCCGACCTTTTGACCAGCAGGTAAATTTTGAAGAATCGTTGCCATGGGTAATCCGTGCAAAAAGTGTGGGGAAGCCGGGGCGTCAGGATGATGCCGACGCAACCCTCAATTGTAGTGGAGCCGGTGTATCAGGCCCGCGGCACAGCGGGTTTCAGATGCGTTTTGCCCAATCGTCGGCATTAAATCCGACGGTCACGTCGCCATTCGCCCACACCACCACGGGGCGTTTGATCACGCTGGGTAACCGCGTGGCCAGCGCCTGAGCCGTTGTGGCATCGGTCACGTTGGCTTTTTCGGCGTCATCCAGTTGGCGCCACGTCGTGCCCTTGCGGTTGATCAATATCGACCAATCGACCTGTGCCAGCCACTTCGGGATCGCATCGGGCGGCACGCCTTGCTTTTTGAAGTCGTGGAATTGCACGTCCAGGCCCTGCGCGGCGAGCCAGGTTCGGGCCTTTTTGACCGTGTCGCAGTTGGGAATACCAAAGACTTGGATCGAATTTTGGGTGGCTTGTGGATCGTTCATGGGTATATATTTTGCCCCGTCTTGGTGACCGGCGAATGGCTGAGACAATAACGGCTTTCATACAAGCGTCGCCCATGCCTGATTCGACCCCATTGCCCCGTAATTTAGCTGATTGGTTGCATCACCTCGAGCAACTACACCCGGTCGCGATTGATATGGGGTTGGACCGGGTACAGCGCGTGGCCGCCTGCCTGCCCGACCAA
>JBMTSM010000125.1:0-5913 GCA_049448275.1 Burkholderiaceae bacterium | reverse complement strand
CACGAGGTGGCACACGTTGCCAATGGCGACATGGTCACCATGACGCTGATTCAAGGTGTGATGAACACGTTCGTCGTCTTCATCAGTCGGGTGGTGGGATCGATGGTTGATGCAGCGCTGCGTCGCAACGACAGCGGAAGCTCGGGCCCCGGTATGGGCTACTTCATCACGACCATCGTGATGGATATCGTGTTGGGCTTTGTCGCTGCCATCATCGTGGCGTGGTTCAGCCGGCAGCGTGAATTCCGAGCCGACGCGGGTGCCGCGCACCTGATGGGGCGCAAGCAGCCCATGATCAACGCGCTAGCCCGCCTGGGTGGCATGCATGCTGGTGAACTGCCAAAGACCATGGCCGCTTTTGGTATTGCCGGTGGACTGGGCAGCATGTTTGCCACCCATCCACCGATTGAAGAGCGCATTGCGCGTTTGCGCGAAACCGTTTAAGCGATAGTGGCACTTGGCGCACTTGGCATGTGCCAAGTATCGCTGTGCAACTTGGCCACGCTGGTGCGGTGTGCCACGGAAATGACGGTGCCGCCCCGGGCTTGCATGTCATCCAGTAGCGCTTGGTAAACGACCGCTTCAGTCTTTTCGTCAAGCGCACTGGTGGCCTCATCCAAGAACAGCCATGCGGGCTGCTTCAAAAAGACCCGTGCGATCGCGAGGCGTTGTTGTTCACCCCCTGATAATTTCTGCGTCCAGTTTGCTTCCGCTGACAGGTCTGTGGCCAAGTGTGCCAAGCCTGCCCGGGTGAGGGCGCGCGCCAAATGCGCATCTTCTAAACCATCGCTGGATTGGGGATAAGCCACGGCCTCGCGCAGGGTGCCGCTGGGAAAATAGGGTCGCTGCGGTAAAAACATGGCTCGGGCGCCAAAGTCTTCAGGCTGACTGAGATGCCCCTGCCACCAGGGCCAGATACCAGCAATGGCGCGAAGCAGGGTCGACTTGCCACTGCCCGACGGCCCTTGCACGCAAAGCGTGGTGCCCGTGTTGATTTGCAAGTCCAGCGGCCCACCAATGACTTGCCCGCTTGGCAACGTGAGCTGCAGGCCAGAGGCTTGCAGGCCCGTATCTGGGCTGGCGTGTGTCCAGTGTTGCGCGGGGTCTGTTGTGGATTCAGAGACTTGAGCCATTGCGTCATCAAAGCGCGTCAGGCGATCGGTGGTGGCGCGCCAACTGGCCAATGCGTCGTAGCTGTCAACAAACCAACTGAGGGCGTCTTGCACGCGACCAAAGGCAGACGAAATTTGCATCAGCTGGCCCAACTGAATGGCGCCGCTAAAGAAACGCGGGGCGGCCACGACGAATGGGAAAACGACCGCGAGCTGACCAAAGCCAACCGTAAACCAAGTGAGGCGCTTTTTGGCTAACAGCAGCGCGATGTAGTTACTCAGAACCGCACCGAAGCGACGGTCCAGGCGGCCACGCTCAACCGGTTCGCCTTTGTCCATCGCCACTGACTCGCTGTACTCGCGCAGGCGCACCAGTTGGTGGCGATAGTCAGCTTCCACACGTTGTTGCTTGAAATTGAGGGCAATCAGCGGGCGGCCAATGTAATGCGCCAGCACGCTGCCGATCAGGCAATACAGCACCGCCATCCAAACCATAAAACCAGGAATGGTGACCGCGCTACCAAACAGGTAGAAGGAAAAATCCCCCGACAGCGACCACAAAATGCCCACAAAACTGAACAATGTGACCAACGCGTTGAGCAACCCCATTGTGAGGCTCACAGAGTAGCTGGTGAAGAGATTGAGGTCTTCTTGAATTCGCTGGTCGGGGTTGTCGGTGGCGGCGGCATCAGATTGCGTGAAACGCAACAGTTCAAGACGATAAAACGCGTTACCCGACAGCCATCGTTTGGCGTAACTGTTGGTCATCCACTCTCGCCACCGCATCTCCAGCAGTTGCGTGAGGTAGAAGCGGTAAACCGCGATCACGATGAAGATAAATGCGATCACCATGAAGCGCTGCAACTGATACCAAAACACCTCGGCATCGCGGTTTTGCAACGAGTCGTAAAACAAGCGGTTCCAATCGTTCAACAAAACCAGCATGTAAACCGCTGCCAAGTTCAGTGCAATGATCGCGCTGAGCATGCCACGCGCATACCACTTGCGCTCCGACATGAAGTAGGGGGCCGCCAAGGCTCCCGCGCGCTTCAAAAAGGTGAGGAACGATCGAACATTGGTTGCCGCAGATTCGTAAACCTGTTGGACAGGGCGCGGCAAAACACGTTGCAGTAACGAATTCATAATTGACAGAGCTCGGGTTAAGACGAAGCGTTGCGCGTACCGCTGGCGACGTGCCCAGCGGGTACGTGCGTGGCGGCGGATTCGACATGACCAGTTTGGTCGTCGAAGAAGAAGTCAGGTTCAAATTCTCGTAAAAATTCGCCTTTAGGTAGACCACCCAAAAAGATGGCCTCATCGATATCGATGTGCCAATCCATCAAGGTACGAATCGCGCGCTCATGCGCAGGCGCGCTGCGTGCGGTGACTAAAGCGGTCCGTAACGCAATGGGCGCGTTTTTTTGCTCGTCACCCAGTTGCTGCATGTTATGAAGTGCCGCCAGCAGGGGTTTGAATGGCCCGCCCGGCAGGGGAACTGCGGCGCGTTGTGCCTCGTGTTGGACGAATGCGTCGAGTCCCTGGTCTTGGAACACGCGTTCGGCCTCGTCACTGAATAACACGGCATCACCGTCAAATGCGATGCGCAATTCGTGCGGGTGGGCCTCTGAGGCCTGCGCCGAGTGGGGGTATACCTGTGCAGCGGGAACCCCGGCAGCCAAGGCATCTCGCACATCGGACAGGTGTGTGGAGAGAAATAAGTTGGCGTGCAAAGGGCGCAAATACCGCCACGGTGACCGACCGCGCGTGAAGCTGCCACGTTGAATGGCCAGACCGTAATGCTTGGCCGAGCGGAAGACCCGCATACCACTCACGGGGTCGTTGCGCGACAGGATGACCACTTCAACCTGTTGGCGGTCAGGGCTGTTAAACGCCAGCAGCTTTTTCACCAGTGAAAACGCCACGCCCGGTTTAGCGGGCTCGTCTAAACGGGTGAGTTGCAGTTGCATGTAGGCGCGGTCATCGCCTTGCTCAAAAACGTGGTTTTCTTCTTCGAAGTCAAACAAGGCCCGCGATGAAATCGCAACGACGAGTTTTCCATCTAATGAGGTTGCCATGTTCGCTGGTTAACTGTTCTTTAGAAAGAGCTGGAAGACGGGATTTTCCGTCTCATCAATGTAAGGGTAGCCCAGTTCTGTCAGGAAGGTTTTAAACGCTTTGGTATCCCCTCTGGGGACCTGCATACCCACCAAAATACGGCCGTAATCGGCACCTTGGTTACGGTAGTGAAAGAGGCTGATATTCCAGTTAGGCTGCATCAAGGTGAGGAACTTCAACAGCGCGCCGGGACGCTCCGGGAAGATGAAGCGCAGCAGGCGCTCATCACCGGTTTGGCCGTTGGGTCCCCCCACCATGTGGCGTACGTGCTGTTTGGCCAGCTCGTCGTGGGTGAGGTCGAGGGTTTGAAAGCCATTTTTTTGGAATAACTTCGCCAGCTTGGGGCTTTCGCCCTTTTGGGTGGACAGGCCGACAAACACATGGGCTTGGAGACCATCTTTCATCCGGTAGTTGAACTCGGTCACGTTGTGGCTGCCACCCGGCAAGTCACCCACCAGGCCTACAAAGCGTCGGAAACTACCGCGTTCCTCCGGCATGGTGACAGCGAACAAAGCCTCGCGCTCTTCACCCACATCGGCGCGTTCCGCCACGAACCGCAGACGGTCAAAGTTCATGTTGGCACCGCACAAAATCGCGCCAAAGGTTTGCCCCTTCACGCGGTGCTTGGCTACGTATTGCTTGATGGCCGCCACAGCCAGCGCCCCCGCAGGCTCTACGATGGACCGGGTATCGGTGAAGATATCCTTGATTGCGGCGCAGACCGCATCGGTGTCCACCTCAATGTATTCGTCGACCAAATCATGGGCAACGCGATAGGTCTCGGCGCCAACCAGTTTCACCGCGGTGCCATCGGAGAACAAACCCACATCGGGCAAGGTCACGCGCCGACCTGCTTCAACCGATTGGATCATGGCGTTGGAGTCGTTCATTTGCACGCCAATCACCTTGACTTCGGGGCGTACGGCCTTGATGTAATTGGCAACGCCCGACACCAAGCCGCCGCCGCCAATGGCCACAAACACGGCATCAAGCGGGCCTTGGTGTTGGCGCAATATCTCCATGGCTACCGTACCTTGCCCCGCGATCACATCAGGGTCGTCAAAGGGGTGAACAAATGTGAGGCCTTTTTTAGCTTCCAGCTCAACCGCGTGGTTGTAGGCGTCTGAGTAACTCTCGCCGTGTAAAACCACCTCGCCGCCCAACCCGCGTACGGCGTCTACCTTCACTTGTGGGGTGGTTGTCGGCATCACAATGAAAGCCCGCGTACCCAATTTACGCGCACTCAAAGCGACCCCTTGGGCGTGGTTGCCAGCGGAGGCGCAAATCACGCCGCGCTTGAGTTGTTGCGGGGTCAGGTGCGCCATTTTGTTGTAGGCGCCGCGTAGCTTGAAACTGAATACAGGTTGCTGGTCTTCGCGTTTCAACAAAATGGTGTTGCCCAAGCGAGCGCTCAGTTGCTCGGCGACATCCAAGTTGGTTTCTTTAGCGACGTCGTAAACCTTGGCATTCAAAATGCGGGTGAGGTAGTCGGCCGGGCTGAGCTTGGTCGTTTTGGCGGTGTTGGGCACGATGGTCTGGCTGATTAAAGCGAATTCGGGAAACCAAGATGATACGCGTGGGAAATTTTGAGGCAAAAAAAAGCCCCAAGCGCGATGCTTGGGGCTGAATCCACCTTTTTTGAGGAGGTGGAGGAGACAACTTGGTGAGATCGGTGTTGAACCTACAATCTCGATACCGAAATTATAGCCACTTGGTGCATTGCAACAAGGTTTTTTTCACAAAATGTGTCGACACTGTTACTGTTAGTTAGGAACTCACAACATGGAATGCACCGTCACCTGGACTGGCGCCACCAGCACACGATCAAACATGGGATTTGTTGCCGAGACCGGCAGCGGGCATGTGCTTAATATGGATGGTGCGCCCGACACGGCTAAACCCGAAAACGGCGGCGCCAACCTGGCGCCTCGCCCGATGGAGACCTTACTCGCCGGTACCGGTGGTTGCACGGCATACGATGTGGTCTTGATCTTGAAGCGCGGCCGTCACCCCGTGACGGGTTGCAGCGTGAAGCTCACATCAGAACGGGCGGAGACCGACCCCAAGGTGTTCACCAAAATTCACATGCACTTCACCATTACCGGTAACGTGCCTGCGTCAGCAGCAGAACGCGCCATTGCCATGAGCCATGAGAAGTACTGTTCCGCCAGCATCATGTTGGGTAAGACGGCTGAGATGACCACCAGCTTCGAGATACTGCCCTGAACTGTCCGCTAACGGTGCGCGCTTAAATGTGGTGCGCCACGGTGGTCATCACCTTGGCCGCGCCACGCATTGCCGCTTGAACCGGCGGCGGTAATTCGGTAGCACCTGCCAGGCGAGCCTCTTGGGCGTGACGCGCCTCGTCTGCCTGCATCTGGGCGACGACCTGGCGCGAGGCGAGGTCTGCTTGGGGGAGGCGGTCCATGTGGCTGGCCAAATGCGCTTCTACCTGCCGCTCTGTCTCGACGACAAAACCCAGGCTGATCCGCTCGCCCAACCGCGCCGCTGTGAGTCCCAGTGCAAACGCCCCGGCGTACCAAATGGGGTTGAGTAGAGAGGGGCGGTCGTCCAGCGCCCGCAATCGGGCCTCAGTCCAGGCCAAGTGATCGCCTTCCTCGGCACCAGCCGCTTCAAAGTGCTGGGCCAGCGCCTCATTCTTAGAAAACACCCGCGCGCCCAAGGC
>JBMTSM010000124.1:0-5974 GCA_049448275.1 Burkholderiaceae bacterium | reverse complement strand
CTCGATCCCCCGCACGCTTGACAAACGTAATGGGTTTTCTCTTTCGCCATGCTCAGCGGCCACCCGACACGTCAATGAATGACATGGTCGTGTAACTGGCCTGATCTGAGGCAAGCCACAGAATAACTTCTGCAACTTCGGTCGCGCTGCCACCTCGACCCATCGGTACCGTCGCTGCGAGGTCGTTGACGCGGTTGGGCAAACCGCCAGAGGCATGTATTTCGGTGTCGATCAATCCTGGACGGACGGCGTTGACGCGAATACCTGCGCCTGCCACCTCCTGTGCCAATCCAATCGTTAATACATCCATGGCGCCTTTTGAGGCGGCGTAGTCAACGTATTGGTTGGCGCTGCCTAGGCGTGCGGCTGCGCTGGAAACATTGATGATGGCCCCGCCATTTTTGCCCAACTCGGTACTCATGCGCTTCACAGCCTCGCGACAGCACAAAAAAGTACTGATGGTGTTGATCGTGAACATGCGGGTCAAGCGCTCAGCGGTCATATCTTGCACACGCGCTTTATTGTCGACGACCCCCGCGTTATTGACCAATACGTCAAGACGCCCGAAGCGGGCATCCAGAGCCGCAAACATCGCCATGATGTCAGACTCCTTTGCCACGTCCGCTTGCACGCACCAGGCCTCACCGCCAGCGGCTTCAACCGCATTGGCGGTTTCTGTCGCTGCTTGTGCGTTGTCACGGTAGTTGATGGCAACGGCATAGCCCGCTTTTGCTGCTAAGACCGCGGTGGCAGCGCCGATGCCGCGGCTGCCGCCTGTGATCAACATGACGCGGCGTGTTGTAGGGGGCGATGGGGACGTGTTATCCATGGGAAACGATCATTTCAAAAGAATCAGCTGCGCAAAAGGCGCGCGGCATCGCGTGAAAAATAGGTCAGGATTCCGTCTGCGCCCGCGCGTTTAAACGCCAGCAGGCTCTCCATCATGACGGCATCGTGATCCAGCCAGCCATTCTGTGCGGCGGCTTTCAGCATGGCGTACTCGCCACTCACCTGGTAGGCAAATGTGGGGACTGCGAAGGTTTCCTTGACGCGACGCACCACGTCCAGGTAGGGCATCCCTGGTTTAACCATGACCATGTCGGCGCCTTCCGCAATATCCAATGCCACTTCACGCAAGGCCTCGTCGGTGTTGCCTGGGTCCATTTGGTAGGCCTTTTTGTCGGCCTTGCCCAGGTTGGCAGCCGAGCCGACGGCGTCGCGAAAGGGACCATAAAAGGCGGATGCGTATTTAGCGCTGTAGGCCATGATGCGGGTGTGCACATGGCCTTCACGTTCGAGTGCTTGGCGTATCGCCGCGATGCGCCCATCCATCATGTCGCTGGGCGCGACAATGTCCACACCGGCGGCAGCTTGAGCCAGCGCTTGCTTAACAAGCACCTCGACCGTAGCGTCATTGATGATGTAGTTGTGCGCATCCAGTAACCCGTCTTGGCCATGGCTGGTGTAGGGGTCGAGTGCCACATCGGTCATTACGCCGAGGTTTGGAAATCGATCTTTAAGGGCGCGTACCACTCGGGGGATGAGGCCGTCAGGATTGAATGCCTCGCGTCCATCCGGTGTTTTCAATGCCCCGTCCACAACAGGGAAAAGAGCCAGAACGGGGATCCCAAGGTCGACGCATTCCTGCGCGACGGGGAACAATAAGTCGAGGCTCAAGCGCTCGACGCCCGGCATGGACGACACCGTCTCCCGGCGATCTTCGCCATCGAGAACGAACACGGGATAAATCAAATCGTCAACCCGCAAATGGTTTTCGCGCACCAATCGACGGGTGAAATCGTCGCGGCGTAGGCGGCGCGGGCGGTTGTTGGGGTAGGCGCTCAGCGCCGATAAATCGATGGTCATATTCATATTTTGACAAAATTGCGGCATTTCAAGGGTCACGCCTAAAATAGGGCGTCCTTACACCACAATAAACGAAAGAAGCGTTACGGACCGCGCATTGAAAGCTCAAAACGCGGTTTGCAACGGAACCTATGCTCTGGATTAAATCATTTCACATCGTTTTTGTCGCTAGTTGGTTTGCAGGGCTTTTTTACCTGCCTAGAATTTATGTCAACTTGGCCATGGTGCCGGCTGACAGCCATGCCGAACGTGAACGTTTGCTGTTGATGGCGCGTAAATTGATGCGCTTCACGACCTTGCTGGCGCTTCCAGCGGTTGGCTTTGGCTTAGCTCTTTGGGGTGTTTACCGCATTGGCTTTGGACCGGGTAACGGCTGGATGCATGCAAAGTGGGTGGTGATCATCCTCGCCCTGGGGTATCACCACGCCTGTGGCACCCTGCTGAAAAAATTCGAAGCGGGCACCATGCAGCGCAGCCACGTCTGGTTTCGATGGTTCAATGAAATACCCGTTGTCTTACTGCTAATTGCAGTGGTGTTGGTTGTCGTTAAGCCTTTTTAAAAGGATAAATCGGGTTTTCAGCGGTTTGCAGGCGATGCCTTTATGACCAAGCGATCAACGGCGACGCCTTTGGCGTTTGCATTTGCGTTGCTGATTGCCTACGCCAGCCTTTACCCCTTCTCGGGTTGGCGCGATGCCGGCGTGGATGTCATTGACCTCATCAGCGCGCCCTGGCCCCGCTATTGGACATGGTTCGACGTCATTGCGAACTGGCTGGGATATGCGCCATTGGGGTTTTTGTTGGCGTGGACGCTGGGGCGCTCCATTGGGCCTTGGCGGGGCGCCGTGCTCGCGGTTGTGTTGTCCAGTGGCTTGTCGCTGAGTCTGGAGTGGCTTCAGGGATTCTTGCCGCTGCGTATTCCCTCAAACGTCGATTGGTTGCTCAATACCGCTGGCGCACTGTTGGGTGCAGTGGTTGCCCTTTTTGCCGCTGGGCTAACCATCATCAAATGGATGGACCGGTGGCGTCAACGTCACCTCATGCTGGATACAAAAACTGACCTGGTGTTGTTGGCACTGTGGCCCGTAGCGATTTTGTATCCCGCCTCAGTGCCGTTTGGCTTGGGTCAAATCAGAGAGCGGATGCACGCCTGGTTTCCCGATTTCAGCGGCATTGACGTATTTGGCCAACGGTACCTTGTTGACCTCGGGCACTGGCTGGCACAGACACCGCCGGCGTTGAGCCTTTATGGTGAGATCACCACCATGACGATTGCCCTGCTGGCGCCATGTTTGCTGGCGATGGCGGCCATGCGCAACCGAACGGGACGACGGCTGGCTGTGGTGCTCCTGATGCTGGTGGCAGGTGCCATGGGCTTGATCTCGGGGGCACTCACTTATGGCCCTGAGCGCGCGCTGGAATGGTGGCGTCCGGGTATGTTGGAGGCCATGGGGTACGCCACCGTTGCGGCGCTACTGGGCAGTACACTTCCCAGGGGCTGGCTTTTAATGGGGTTGGTCTTGGCGCTGTTGGCGACGTTGTATTTGCTGAACGTCAGTGCGCCAACTGCGTATTTGGATCAGTCGCTCCTGGTTTGGGAGCAGGGGCGCTTTATTCGGTTTCACGGCGTGTCGAAATGGTTTGGTTGGCTGTGGCCCTTGCTGGTTCTGGTGCATGCCCTGACGCAATTGCTCAAACGAAATCACGCTTGATCGCACACGTCTAGAGGGCCGCGTTAACCGTACATTGAATGAAAGTCATCGCATGACAAACGACTCAGAAAATTCTAAAAGTTATTACCAACGCCACATCTTTTTTTGCACCAATCAGCGTACCAACGGCACGGCCTCATGCGCCGATGGCATTGCGAACCAAGCGTTTGATCACTGCAAGTTACAGGTCAAAGCCGCAGGGCTTAACGGGCAAGGAAGTGTGCGTGTCAACAAAGCCGGGTGCTTGGATCGCTGTGCCGGCGGTCCGGTTGCGGTGGTCTACCCTGAGGCGGTCTGGTACACGTATGTGGACACTGATGACATTGACGAAATTGTTGAAAAGCACCTGAAAAATGGTGAGGTTGTTGAGCGTTTGGTGCTGCCGGACAGCGTCGGTCGTTAGCCATGAATGTCAATACCGAGCGCTTTTTGATTGAAGGCCCTGCCGGCCCGCTCGAAGTCGCGCGGGATACGCCACCCAGTGGGCACGCGGGTACCCTTTTGATTGCGCACCCCCACCCCCTTTTTCAAGGCACCATGGACAACAAGGTCGTGCAAACGCTAGCCCGTGCCGCGTTGCAAAAGGGCTGGACGGCCGTGCGCTTCAATTTTCGTGGTGTGGGGAAGAGCGGCGGTACCTATGGGGGTGGCGACGGTGAACTGGCGGATTGGTTGGCTGTGAAAGCCCAGCTGGCACCCACTGGTGCGCTGGCGATTGCAGGCTTTTCATTTGGCGCCTTTGTGACGTGTCGTGGGCTGGCGACTTTGGCGGAAGGCTCGTCGAGCGGGCAGGATATCCAGCACGCCGTCCTCGTCGGTACCGCCGTCAGTCGTTTCGAGGTACCAGCAATACCCCCCGCGCTGCATGAGCGCACGTTGGTTATCCACGGCGAAGCAGACGATACCGTTTTGCTGGCAGATGTCTTGAGCTGGGCTCGCCCGCAATATTTGCCGGTTTCGGTGGTGCCCGATGTGGGGCACTTCTTTCATGGCCAGTTACCCTTGTTAAAGTACATGGTCGCGCGCCATCTATCGCCGCCTCAGCCCGCTTGATGCCGCGCCGAGACCGGCACACGTCCATTGAATTCCCGAGTAACCGTTTAACCCACCTCTTATGACAGCCATTTTTTCGCTTGGTCTCCTGAAACGTCTACTAGCAACCGGTGTGCTGGCGCTGGCGGCAGTTGGTGCTGCACACGCGATGTCGCCCCAGCCACCCACGTTGGACGCCAAGGCGTTCTTGCTGGTCGACGTCACAACAGGACAAATTTTGGCTGAGGAAAACAGTCAAATGGAGGTTGAGCCGGCATCCTTGACCAAGCTGATGACGGCCTATGTTGTCTTTGATGCGCTGAAGACCAAAAAGATCAACCTCGATCAAACCTTCACGGTCAGCGAGCGTGCGTGGCGCATGGAGGGATCGCGCATGTTCATTGAGCCGAATATGGCTATCCCCGTGCGTGACTTGCTGCACGGCATGATCGTGCAATCCGGCAACGATGCGACTGTTGCGCTAGCAGAGGGTGTCGCCGGTAGCGTGGAGCGATTTGTCGAGATGATGAACCAACAAGCCGCGCTCTTGGGCATGAAAAATACCGGCTACAAGAACCCCGAAGGCTTGACGGCGCCTGGGCACACGACCACCGCACAGGACTTAGCCTTGTTGTCGACACGGTTGATGAATGATTTTCCAGCGTACACGCCGATCTACGCGACCAAGCGCTATCGCTACCCCGGTACGCCTGCCGCGAATGACACCAACCGCAACCTGCTCTTGTTCCGAGACCCGACTGTCGATGGTCTCAAAACTGGGCATACCCAGGCGGCGGGTTACTGTCTTGTCGCTACCGCGATTCGCCCGGTCCCGCCTCGAGGCGATGATGGCAAGCGCATGCGGCGATTGCTATCGGTTGTATTGGGCTCTAGCAGCGCGTCGAGTCGCGCGACAGAGAGCCAGAAACTGTTGAACTGGGGCTATACAAATTTTGAATTGGTAACCGTTGCGAAACCAGATGCGGCCGTCACAAGTCAACGCGTATGGAAGGGGCAGACCAAATTGGCGCCGTTGGGCGTGTCTGGTGGGCTATCGGTCGCCGTGCCAACGGGGATGGCGGACAAACTCGATATCAAGGTGAATGTGCCTGATCGGTTGATTGCGCCTTTGTCCGCTGGACAAGTGGTCGGTGATGTCACGGTCGCCTTGCCCGATGGCACCACCCTGACAAAACAGCCGCTGGTCGTGGCACAGCCGGTTGAGGCGGATGGCTTCCTCGGCCGGATGTGGGACACCTTGCTGCTCCTCACAGAGTAAGTAAAAAGAAAACACTCGCAGCAATCGAGCCACTGTCACGGGTGTTTGAAATACAACGCGCCCGCGGCATTGCGCTAAAAAACTT
>JBMTSM010000123.1:0-5980 GCA_049448275.1 Burkholderiaceae bacterium | reverse complement strand
GTAATGCGATAGCGGATGTTGGGGCGGTCAAAGCTGCTGATGAATTGGCGCGATGCCGTGAGCGCCAAGTGGTGCACCATATCCTCTCGCGTCAGTGCATCAGCGGTTGCCGTCAGGGCCAAACGAGGCACACCCGGGAACTCGGTGTGCAACATCGATAGCGCGCGGTACTCGGGTCGGAAATCGTGGCCCCACTGGCTCACGCATTGCGCCTCGTCAATCGCAAACAAACTAATTTGCCGGCGCGCTTGCAACTGCGCCAGCAAAGCCATCATGCGTGGGGTCGTGAGCCGTTCGGGCGCGACATACAGCAACGTCAATTCGCCACGAAGCAACCGCTGCTCAATGTCGCGGGCGTCGTCGAAACTCAGGGTCGAGTTTAAAAACGCCGCCGCCACACCTAACTCGTGCAACGCGCCAACCTGGTTGTGCATCAAGGCAATCAGAGGCGAGATCACGATAGCCACACCATGACCGCGTTGCTGCCGGACGATGGCCGGGATTTGGTAGCACAGGCTTTTGCCGCCACCCGTTGGCATCAGCACCAGGGCGTCGTTGCCATCGATCACGTGGGTAATGATGTCGGCTTGGGGGCCTCGGAAGGACTCAAAACCAAAAACCGTCTGTAACGTGCCGAGGGCTTGGCTCAGCGGGTCTGGCGCGCTCAAATTTACAGTTGCTCCCACGGCAAGCCGTCGAACCGCCAACCACTCACCGTTGACCGGTGAAACTGGTCGTTTAACTCACCCTCAAACCCATGCAAAACGTTGTAGACATCGGTATAACCCGCAGCCTCCAGGGCCAAGCCCGCATCCAAGGTGCGCTTACCGCTGCGGCAAATCAGCAACACGGGGGCCGTTTTATCGGCAACCTCGGCTCCTACCAACTTCACAAATTGCTCTGGGTGAGGCGTAAGGTCGGGGTATTCGTACCATGGCACGTTAATCGCACCCGGCGGACGACCGACGTACAGCGACTCGATCTCCATGCGGACATCGATGAGTACGGCATCGGGCTGCGCTTGCAGCATCGCCCAGGCAGCGGTAGGCAAAACGTGTTTCATAACCCCGCTATTGTCCGTCATTCGGCGCGTAAATATAGCAACTCATGTCGTAGCCATTCTTCTTACAATATCGCCATGATTGATCGGAACAAACCTTACACGCGCGGCCAAGGTCTGGTTGACCTGCTGGCGCAACGCATCGTACTGTTTGACGGCGCGATGGGCACCATGATCCAGCGCTTCAAGCTATCCGAAGCGCAGTACCGGGGCGCGCGTTTCAAAGACTTCCACCGCGACCTCAAAGGCAATAACGAGTTGTTAAGCCTGACCCGCCCCGACATCATCGAAGATGTGCACGAGGGCTATTTGGCCGCCGGCGCCGACATGATCGAAACCAATACCTTCGGCGCCACCAGCATCGCCCAAGACGACTACGACATGGCCGACCTGGTGCACGAGATGAACCTCACTTCAGCCCGCCTCGCCCGCGTCGCGGCTGACCACTACAGCACCCCAGACAAGCCGCGCTTTGTATGTGGCGCTTTGGGCCCCACCCCCAAAACCGCCAGCATCAGCCCTGACGTGAACGATCCCAGCGCGCGTAACGTCACGTTTGAACAACTCAGCCAAGCCTACCTCGCACAAATTGAGGCCTTGGTCGAAGGCGGCGTCGATGCCTTGTTGGTCGAAACCATCTTTGACACCCTCAACGCGAAAGCCGCTTTGTTCGCTATCGACACCTTTTTTGAGCAATCTGGCGAGCGTTTACCCGTCATCATCAGCGGCACCGTGACCGATGCGTCCGGGCGCATTTTGAGTGGTCAGACCGTGACCGCGTTTTGGGCCAGCGTCCGCCATATTCAGCCCTTGGCGGTCGGCCTCAATTGCGCCTTGGGTGCGGCGTTGATGCGCCCCTACATCCAAGAGCTGGCCAAAGCAGCCCCTGACACCTACATCATTTGCTACCCCAACGCAGGCTTGCCCAACCCCATGAGCGAGACTGGTTTCGATGAAACCCCCGAGGTCACCAGCCGCCTGATCCATGAGTTTGCTGCTGAAGGCTTGGTGAATATCGTGGGCGGTTGTTGCGGAACGACGCACGAGCACATCGCCGCTATTGGCCAAGCCGTCAGTGGTCAAGCACCACGGGCTTTACGCGCCAACGGTTTTTACCGCGAAACTGCTGACGCCTAAACGCGCACCTGATCACCCGCGCACCATGTTTGGCATCACCGATCTCGGCGTCTTCATTGCGGGCACCATCGCCATCGTGTTGCTACCTGGCCCCAACTCGCTGTACGTCTTAACGGTGGCGACGCGCTCGGGTATGGCGCGCGGCTACGCGGGCGCGGCTGGCATCTTCACTGGCGACTTGATCCTGATGATGCTGACCATATTGGGTGCCGCGTCGCTCTTGCAAAGTTACCCGGTGGTTTTCCACGCGATCAAGTGGATCGGCGCGGCCTATTTGGCATGGTTGGGTTTAAAGCTCATTTGGAGTGGCATCAAAACCTGGCAGAAAGCCAGAACCATCGCCGTAGCCGATTTGTCCAAATCCCTGCAAAAGGTCGCCGAGCACTCAGCCGGAGCCGTGTATCGGCGGGCGTTGCTCATCAGCTTGCTCAACCCCAAAGCGATTTTCTTTTTCATCTCGTTCTTTGTGCAGTTTGCCAACCCGACCTACCCCTATCCCGCGCTCACTTTCGCCGTCTTGGGCGCCATCGTGCAGGTCTCTAGCATGGTCTACCTCAGCGTTTTGATCGTCGGCGGGGTCAAGTTGGCGCGCACCTTCAGCGAACGCAAACGCCTCAGCGCCCTGCTCAACACCGCGGTCGGGGGGCTATTCATTGCTTTTGGCCTGCGATTAGCCGCCTAAACACGTTAAAATAACCGTTGTGCTTACTAAGGAGCGTTGCAACGGTGGTCCGGGTCAAACCCACACCAGTCAGGCTTAGTAAATCACAGGACTTCTCGGTCATGGCACCCAGGCAGTCTAAGAAAACGGCGCTCACCTGATTTGACGACCAACAGGTGACTTCCCGCTGTAATGACCACACCCGCTGATTCCTCCACGGCGACACGCACGCAACCGCCCATGTTGCTGTCGGGCCTTGAGCCCTTGCGCGTCGATGCCAATAGTCTGTTCATCAACATCGGCGAGCGCACCAACGTCACCGGCTCCAAAGCGTTCGCGCGTCTCATCCTGAACGCCCAGTTCGAAGATGCGTTGGCCGTCGCACGCCAGCAGGTCGAAAACGGTGCCCAAGTCGTCGATGTCAACATGGACGAGGCGATGCTCGACAGCCGCGCCGCCATGGTCAAGTTCTTGAACCTCATGGCGGGGGAGCCCGACATTGCGCGCGTACCGGTGATGATCGACTCCAGCAAATGGTCGGTCATCGAAGCGGGTTTGCAGTGCGTGCAAGGCAAAGGAATCGTCAACTCGATCAGCCTGAAAGAAGGCGAGGAAATCTTCAAGCACCAAGCCAAACTGGTGAAGCGCTATGGTGCAGCCGCCGTCGTCATGGCGTTTGATGAGCAAGGCCAAGCTGACACCTACGAGCGAAAGATTGAGATCTGCGAGCGCGCTTACCGCATCTTGGTTGACGAAGTCGGCTTTCCGGCCGAAGACATCATCTTCGACCCCAACATCTTCGCCATCGCGACCGGCATCGAAGAGCACAACAATTACGCGGTTGACTTCATCAATGCAACTGCTTGGATCAAAGCCAATTTACCGGGCGCGAAAGTCAGCGGCGGCGTATCCAACGTCAGCTTCAGCTTCCGCGGCAATGACCCCGTGCGTGAAGCGATTCACACCGTCTTTTTGTACCACGCCATCAAAGCCGGCATGGACATGGGTATCGTCAATGCGGGCATGGTGGGCGTGTACGACCAGCTTGAACCCACGCTCCGGGAGCGGGTTGAAGACGTCGTTTTAAACCGCCGGCCCGACGCGGGGGAGCGGCTCATCGAAGTCGCGGAATCCGCCAAAGGTGCGGCCAAAGATGACAGCAAGCGCAACGAGTGGCGCGGCCTTGACGTTCGTGGACGCTTGAGCCATGCGCTTGTGCGCGGCATCAACGAATTCATCGTTGAAGACACTGAAGAGATGTGGCAAGCCATCGCTCGCGACGGGGGTCGTCCGCTCCACGTCATTGAGGGGCCGCTCATGGACGGCATGAACGTCGTCGGCGACCTCTTTGGCGAAGGCAAAATGTTTTTACCTCAAGTAGTTAAAAGCGCGCGCGTCATGAAGCAGGCGGTAGCGCATTTGGTCCCCTACATCGAGGAAGAGAAAAAGCAACTCGAAGCCGCTGGTAGCGACGTCCGGAGTAAAGGCAAGGTCGTGATTGCAACCGTGAAGGGTGACGTTCACGACATCGGCAAAAACATCGTCACTGTGGTGCTCCAGTGCAACAACTTTGACGTCGTGAACATGGGCGTCATGGTGCCATGGCAAGACATTCTGGCAACTGCCAAAGCTGAAAACGCAGACATCGTCGGGTTATCAGGCCTCATCACACCGAGCCTTGAAGAGATGCAAGTGGTCGCCATGGAAATGGAAAAAGACCCTTGGTTCCGCGAGCGACAAATCCCATTACTGATTGGTGGTGCAACGACCAGCCGTGTGCACACCGCTGTCAAAATTGCACCGCACTACAGCGGACCAGTGGTGTATGTGCCTGACGCATCACGCAGCGTGAGTGTCGCCAGTGGTTTGCTGGGCGATGAGCGCGACGGCTACCTCGCCACCCTGCGCGAAGACTATGACCGTGTCCGCAGCCAGCACGCCAACAAAAAGCAAACCCCCATGTGGCCGCTTGCTAAAGCACGCGCCAATGGCGCAGACGTTGACTTCACGACCTACAAACCCACTAAACCCAAGTTCATTGGACGCCGCGTTTTAAAGGGGGTCGAGTTACGGGATGTGGTGCCCTTTATCGACTGGGCACCCTTCTTCCAAACGTGGGACTTAGCCGGGCCCTACCCAGCCATCTTGGATGATGACGTGGTCGGCGAACAAGCACGACAAGTCTTTGCTGATGCCCAAAAGATGCTGAAGCGCTTAATTGACGGACGTTGGTTGACCGCCAATGCGGTAGTCGGTTTGTACCCCGCTCAACGTCAAGGTGACGACATCGTCTTGTACACGGACGAGTCCCGCACCAATGTAGCGTTGACGTGGTACGGTCTCCGTCAACAAACCGAACGCCCCATGACAGAAGGTGCCTACCGCCCCAGCCGTTCCTTGTCTGATTTTGTGGCGGCACCTCATCAAGCGACCGACTACGTTGGCTGCTTCGCCGTCACCGCAGGCATTGGCGCCGACGCCAAAGCACAGGCCTTTGAGGCTGCGCAGGATGACTACAACGCCATCATGTTGAAAGCGCTAGCCGACCGACTGGCGGAAGCCATGGCCGAGATGATGCATCACCGCGTCCGAACCGACTGGTGGGGCTATGCGGCAGGCGAGGCGCTGACCAACGAGCAACTCATTGCTGAGCAATACCAAGGCATTCGACCGGCGCCCGGTTACCCTGCGTGTCCAGACCACAGCGTGAAGCGCGCTATGTTTGACTTGCTGCAAGCCGGCGACATCGACATGGGGTTAACGGACAGCTTGGCGATGACACCCGCCGCCAGCGTCAGTGGCTTTTACTTGGCACACCCAGAGGCCACTTACTTCAACGTCGGCCGTGTGGGAGATGACCAAATCAAAGACCTTGCGACGCGAAGCGGGGTCGAAGAGGCAACGCTACGGACCTTGCTTGGCCCAAACATCAGCTAACCGCAAGCGGCGCT
Organism: Burkholderiaceae bacterium; assembly: GCA_049448275.1. GTDB lineage: Bacteria > Pseudomonadota > Gammaproteobacteria > Burkholderiales > Burkholderiaceae_C > RS62. The sequence goes on along the minus strand of JBMTSM010000123.1, from coordinate 171 downwards.
CGCCCTGTTTCGTCGAGCTCGGCTAAACCTGCAACACCCGCTGGTATTGAACCGCTTCAGATAAGTGGGCGGGCGTGATCACATCAAGGTTTGCCAAGTCTGCAATGGTGCGCGCGACGCGCAGCACCCGATGTAAGCGCCGCGCTGACCAGTGAAAGCGTGCGGCGACCG
>JBMTSM010000122.1:0-5985 GCA_049448275.1 Burkholderiaceae bacterium | reverse complement strand
ATGCATCAACCGCAGTTGATGTCTGGTCAAGTGGGGCCGCACGCGCGCGCGATCGGTGGTTCACTGATCCCATTACACGGACAATTTTTCCCCAACAAAGACGTGGTGTTGAAGCAGGACGCCGAATGAAGCTCTACATTGACTCCGCCGACGTTGCCAGTTGGCGTCTCCCTCCGGGTGCACCGCGTGTATCAGGCGTGACGACCAACCCCAGTTTGGTGCATCAAGCGGGCTTGTCTGTCGATCTTACGGGCTATCGGTTGTTGATCAACGAGGCAGCGGCGCATGACTTCTCTGAGGTCATGTTGCAAGTGCCTACCAGCGATGCGGTTGAAAACGCGCAGCTGGTGGCCACCCTCAACGAGCAGGCGCAATCCTGTCAAGTCAAGCTCACGATCAAATTGCCATGTGACCCGCGCTGGACCGAATCGATTGAGGCGGTCCAACAACTGGGCTTACCGATTTTGTTAACAGGCTTGTCGAACCCGCTGCAATTGCTCTGGGCTACAGAAAAGCGGGCCCAATGGGTGGCGCCCTATGTCGGACGATTGGATGCGGCAGGTCGCGATGTTTGGGCGCTGATGCGCGCCTGTGTGCAAGCGCAGGCGACCGGCCCCGGGTTGTTGGCGGCCAGTGTGAAGTCAGCGGACGTCTTGGCGCAGTTGATGGGGTTGGGTGCCAGCGCCGTGACGTTGCGCCCTGATTTCATTGCCAGTTTGTGCACAGACATGGTCACTTTAAACGCGATCGCCCAGTTCGAAGCCGATACCCAGGCGAGTTTGGCGAGCCGTTAAACGGGCTAGCCCAGCGTTTGTTTCAATAAGGCGATGTTGCCTGATGCGGTGTGCTGCAACGTCGCCTCAGCGTCGTCTGCTTTTTGATTCACTTTCGCTTGATCGCCAATTTTTTCGCAAGCGGCTTGCAGTCCGCTCAAGCCCAATAGGCCGGCCGCACCTTTGACCTTGTGGGCTTGAGAGACGATCGCATCCCAGTCGTCTTGCTGCAGATGCGTAATCAGTTGCGAAAGATCAGAATTAGTGTTGCGTGCCAGCGAATCGAGCATGCGTTTATAGGCGTCGAGACCCACCAGATCAACCATCTCATCAACAACTGATTGCGAGATCAGGTTACCGAGCTCTGGCGTCATATCACTCATCTGTCGGCTCCTTTAGCCTGAGCGGCGGCTCGGGCTTTGTCCTTTTTGCTTGGCCGCTTACCTTTGATGCCCCCGGTACCACCCCGAGCCGCATCCACGTCAGTCGGCGCAATCGACGTTACTGCCGCACTGTGTACTGCCGGGGTGAACGGGAAGTTAGGCAGTAACTCCCGTGCAATCGTTAGGTTACAACGTTTCTCAATTAACTTGAAGTGCGGCGCAGTTTCAGGTGTAACGAAGCTAACAGCCACACCAACTTGCCCGCCGCGCGCAGTGCGCCCAATGCGGTGCGTGTAGTCAGCTGGGGAGCGGGGTAAATCGTAATTCACCACAGCAGGTAGGTTTGCGATATCGATGCCACGGGCTGCGAGGTCGGTGGTGATCAACACGTCCCATCGGCCATCTTTGAATTCTTGTAAACGCTCGGTGCGTTGCCCTTGTGTGAGGCCCCCGTGAAAGGGTGTCGCATAGATTTTTTTAGCGTACAACTTATCCGCCAAATGCTCGGCGTTGTATTTTGAGGCGACAAACACCAACACTTGTGACCAGCCGTTACTCGATATCAAGTGACGCAGTGCACTGGTACGTTGGTCTGTGTTCAGCTGAATCGCACGCTGGGTAATGGCTGGTTGCCGATTGGTGTTTTCAGCTAACGCGACATCGGTGGGCCGCTGGAGGTGCGTGGATTTGAATGCCAGCAATGCCGGCGAATTCGTGGCCGATAGCAACCAAGTTTGCGGCTTGGTCTTGAGTGAGGTGATCACTTGCATGAATTCGTCGGCGAAGCTGCCATCCAGTAAGCGATCAGCCTCATCAACGATCAGGTGGGTCAGACCGTCAAGCTGGACGGCATTTTTCGCCATCAAGTCCAGCAAGCGACCCGGTGTCGCCACCAAAATATCAACCCCGCCGCGCAGGCGGAGCATTTGCGGGTTAATCGATACCCCACCAAACACCGCCGCTGTTTTGGGTGCGCGGGCTTGTTGGGCGCGCATGGCACTCACCAAACCGTGCATGACCGCCGCGACTTGGGCGGCCAATTCGCGCGTGGGTACCAATACCAATGCCCCGCCGCGCGGGAGTCGCCCCTCAGACCAGTGCTGGAAGAGCGGCAGTGTGTAGGCCAGTGTTTTACCCGAACCGGTGGGCGCTTGTACGTGGCCATCGACACCCGCTAGCATCGCGGGGATCGTTTGACGTTGTACCTCAGTGGCGAGGGTGAAGTTGAGACCTGCGACTGCGCTTTTTAAAGCGGGGTCAATTGGGAATGATGCAAAGGCCATAGGGTCCTTATTGAAACGAAGCCGCTACGGCCTCGGCAACTTTGATGCCGTCGACGCCCGCAGAAAGAATGCCACCCGCAAAGCCTGCGCCCTCGCCGGCCGGAAAGAGACCGGCGGTGTTGGTGCTTTGGCCATCGGGGTTGCGCTGGATGCGGAGCGGTGAGGAGGTTCGGGTCTCGACCCCGGTCATCACCGCATCCGCCATGTCGAACCCTTTAATTTGTTTGCCAAACGCCGGTAAGGCTTCACGCATCGCGAGAACCGCGAAGCTGGGCAGGACATCAGACAGTTGGCCTAATTTCACACCGGGTTTGTAGCTGGGCAGCACACAACCGAATTGTCGAGAGGGGCGATCGGCCAAGAAATCGCCAACCAGTTGCCCAGGTGCATGGTAGTTGTGGCCGCCCACCTCAAAGGCGCGTCGCTCCAAGCGGCGCTGAAGCACGATGGCTGCCAGTGGATGGGTCTCCCCTGCGACCCGGCAGGCGCTGTCTTGAGCGGCCAGCTGCGGCCCCAAGGTGTCCCCAAATGCCGCTTGCCAATCGGTCGCATCGTGCGGTGCGTCGTTGGCATCGATGCCCACGACAATGCCGGCGTTCGCATTGCGCTCGTTGCGGGAATATTGGCTCATGCCGTTGGTCACGACATGACCGGGTTCAGAGGTGGCAGCGACGACTGTGCCGCCAGGGCACATGCAAAAACTGTAGACCGTGCGGCCATTCTGCGCATGGTGCACCAGCTTGTAATCAGCAGCACCGAGCAGATCGTTGCCTGCGTGTTTACCCCAGCGAGCCGCATCAATCACGCTCTGGGGGTGCTCAATGCGCACGCCAATCGAGAGGGGCTTGGCTTGCATATCAACGCCTCTGGCATGCAACATGGCGAAGGTGTCGCGTGCGCTGTGCCCAAGCGCGATGACGACCCGCTTGGCGGCGACAGTCCGGGTGATTTGGGTCGCCAAGTCGGTGACGACCACGCCGGTGACCCTTTGTTGGTGCAGGCGCTGATCGGTACCCGCCTCGGCGGCGACCAACAGGTCGTCAACGCGTTGCCCAAAGTGAATGTCACCACCCAGTTTCAAGATGGTTTCACGCATGTGCTCTACCACTTTCACCAATTTGAAAGTGCCAATGTGTGGGTGCGCCATGTACATGATTTCAGGCGGTGCGCCTGCATCCACAAACTCTTGCATCACTTTCCGACCCAAGTGCCGAGGGTCTTTGATTTGGCTGTAAAGCTTACCGTCGGAGAAAAGACCCGCACCCCCTTCGCCGAACTGCACGTTACTTTCGGGGTTCAGCACCGATTTACGCCACAACATCCAAGTGTCTTTGGTGCGCTGGCGAACGGGCTGGCCTCGCTCAAAAACGATCGGTCGCAGGCCCATTTGCGCCAACGCCAATGCAGTGAACAGACCGCAGGGACCAAAGCCAATCACGATAGGGCGATCGATCTCGGCTGCAGGTGCAGGCACCGCTGGCGGGCGCCACCGCGTGTCAGGGGTGGCCGCGATATGCGGGTGCTTGGCAAAAGTGGACAATAGTCGGGCGGCCAATTCGGGGTCATGCAGATCGACATCCACGATGTAGACCGCCAATATGTCGGCCTTGCGGGCGTCAAAACTGCGCTTGTAAACGTGGAGGCGCGCGATGGCGGTAGGGTCAATTTGCAGCCGTTGACTCGCTAGTGCGGTAAGCGCTGATATCGGGTGTGCGATGGGCGCGCGGTCGGCATCGGTTTCGGTCGGTGCGTCCGCGGCTCGGCGCTTGTCGACGGGGACCTCGGCAAGGTCTAGTTTGAGTTCGGTGAGGCGCAAGCTGGGCATGGGTGTCCTGTGGGGGCTCGTTGTTATCAAGCAAAAGGAATAACGTATTATCCACGGGTGGAGCCAGCTAGGCCGTCGCTGGTGCATGGTGTCGAAAGACCGCACTGGAGGAACGTCCGGACTGCACAGGGAAGCGTAGGAGGTAACACCTCCGCACCGATCGCCGAAAGGACTAAGGTGACGATTAGAGCAACAGAGACGAGCCGCTTAAGTGCGGGTGAAACGGGCAATCTCTACGCGCAGCAATACCAAATAGGCCAACCCGTGAGGCATTGCCTTGCAACTTGCGTCCCGCAGGTCGTTGGCGGGTAGGTAGCACCGAGCCGCTTGGGTGACCAGCGGCCCAGATGAATGACGGTCACGGTTGGGGAAACCCAGCTGCACAAAATCCGGCGTATCGGCTGGCTTCACACTTTTACATTGTTAGCGGCGCAAATTTGATGAGCGCGATGAGATACAGCGAGCGAATGCCATGAGCCAAACCTATGTGTTGACCCTTTCTTGCCCTGACAAAGCGGGTATCGTGCACGCGGTATCGGGTCATCTGTTGGGTTGGGGTGGCAACATCGAAGAGGCCGCGCAGTACAACGACACGCACACCGGCTTGTTTTTCATGCGGGTGCAGTTTTCCTGCGCCAGCACGGGCATGGATGCGATGCGCGAAAGTCTCGCCACCTTCACACCTGCGTGGAACATGCAGGCTGCGCTGTTTGAAAAGGCGCACCGTATGCCCACCATTTTGATGGTGAGCAAGCAAGGACACTGTTTGAACGACTTGCTGTTCCGCTGGAAAAGCGGGCTGCTCGACATCGACTTGCGCGGCATCATCAGTAACCACCGCGACTTTTATCAATTGGCGGCGAGTTACAACGTCCCTTTCCATTACGTGCCGGTAACCAAAGAAACCAAAGCCGTGGCAGAGGCCAAGCAATTAGCCATCATCGAAGAGGCTGGCGCCGAATTGGTGGTTCTCGCGCGTTACATGCAGGTTCTATCCGACGCGATGTGTCGCGCCCTAAATGGCAAAGCCATCAATATCCACCACAGCTTCTTACCCAGTTTCAAAGGGGCACGTCCCTATTACCAAGCCCACGATCGGGGCGTGAAGTTGATCGGTGCCACCGCCCACTACGTGACGGCAGATTTGGATGAGGGCCCCATCATTGAGCAGGACGTGGCGCGTGTTGATCACAGCATGAGTGTTGAGGCGTTCACCGCCATCGGACAAGACACCGAGAGCCAGGTTCTGGCCCGCGCTGTGAAATGGCACAGTGAGCACCGCGTCTTGTTGGACGGCCACCGCACGGTGGTGTTTCGCTAAACGTGAAGGACCTGCGCGCAGGCCATTCCGACCGCAAAGCCGACCACCGCGCCCAACGCGGGTGACCAGTGCCCCCGCCACTTGGATTCGGGGGCAATGTCTTGAAACAAGAGATAAACCAAGCCGCCTGCACAGGCCGACATCACGCCCGCTGTGAGCGCTGGGTGGTGCTCAAGGACGGTAAAACCCAGCCACGTCACGGCAGGCACCAACAGCGTCATGCTCATGAGCAATTGCAGCGTTCGTTTGCCGCTGAGACCGCCCATGCGCAGTTCGCGATAGGCGTTGAAGCCTTCAGGTAAATTTTGCAAACCCACAAAGGTTGCGAGTAATAAACCGGCTGATGGTGCGGTACTGAACAAGGCGCCCATCGCCAATGCCTCGGGTAACGCATCGAGCA
>JBMTSM010000121.1:0-5986 GCA_049448275.1 Burkholderiaceae bacterium | reverse complement strand
GCTCACCGCCGCCCACACCCAGGTAGAACTCTTTCACGTCTTCGTTGCTGCGCAGTTCTGCCGCGGCACCGTCCATCACGACACGACCGGATTCCATGATGTAGCCGTAGTCGGCATATTGCAGCGCCATGTTGGTGTTTTGCTCGGCCAGCAAAACAGTTACTTTCTCGCGCTGATTCAGGTCTTTAACGATTTCAAATACTTCTTCAACGATCTGCGGTGCCAAGCCCATCGATGGCTCATCCAACAAAATAACACTGGGGTTGGCCATCAACGCGCGGCCAATCGCACACATTTGCTGCTCACCACCCGAGGTATAAGCGGCTTGCGAGGTACGGCGATCTTTCAGGCGGGGAAAGTAGTTGTAAACCTTTTCGAGGTTGGCCTCGATTTCGCCTTTGTCTGTGCGGGTGTAAGAGCCCGTCAATAAATTCTCTTCAATAGTCAGGTGGGCAAAGCAGTGCCGACCTTCCATCACTTGCACGACGCCTTTTTTCACGAGGTCGGCGGGTGTTTGGTTTTCGATGCGCTCACCGCGCAGTTCAATGCTGCCCTTCGTGACCTCGCCACGCTCGGCTTTTAAGAGGTTTGAAATGGCGCGCAGAGTGGTCGTTTTGCCGGCACCGTTGCCGCCTAAGATGGCCGCAATTTTGCCTTCTTGCACTTGAAGAGAGACGCCCTTCAGCACCAAGATGACGTGGTTGTAAATGACTTCGATGCCATTAACGTTTAAGACGATGTCGTTGGATTGCATAACGAACCTAGAAAAGATTTAGCACGTATTGAGCGTGCGTCAGGGTTTAGAGCGGGGAGCCCCGAAGGGCTCCCCAAGCTAATGCATCCCTAAAGATGCAGCGCCTTGATTAGCTGTTGCAATCAGAGGCAGGACGACGTGTCAATTTCTTGTCAGCGGCGTACTTGTTAGCTGTCTCGGTCACCATGGGGCCGATAACCTTGCGGTCACCTTCGTACCAGTCGGAAGAGAACTCCCAACCTTTACCGTTCCATGTGTGCACGCGGGCCCATGAAGCGCCCATGTGGTCGTTACAGCTGGTTGAGGTTGTGCGCATCACGCCATTGAAGCCCAATGAGGTCAGACCAATGGTGGTGAGGTTCATGTTCTCCAAGCCCCAGCGCATTTGCTCGCCAGTGATGGTTTTGCCTTTGCCGTACTTGGCTTGTGCAACGCGCATGCCTTCGGTCGCCAACATGGCGGAGATCAAACCGCGCATGTACAGCACCTGGCCAACTTCTTCACGGGGGCCTGTACCCATGCCCTTGTCGTGCAACTTGGCCAACACTTCTTTCACAACGGGTGCGTTGGGTTCTGCACCGTGTTGCAGTGCCAAAGCGTTGTAGCCCTTAGCGGCATCAGCCACGTCTTTCACATCAGGCTCCGCACCTGACCACCACACACCGTACATCTTGTTACGTGGGTAGCCGGTTGCCACAGCTTCTTTAATAGACGTGGAGTTCATGACACCCCAACCCCACAAGAACACGTAGTCAGGACGGTCACGGCGGATTTGCAACCAAGTGGCTTTTTGTTCCACACCGGGGTGTGCAACAGGCAGCAACTGGAGGTCAAAACCGTGCATCGCGGCGCGCTTTTGCATCAGTGGGATGGGCTCTTTACCGTACGCACTGTCGTGGTAAACCAAGGCAATTTTCTTGCCCTTCAGCTTGTCAAGACCGCCGGCTTGCTTGGCCACGTGTTGAACCAACACGTCAGCGGCAACCCAGTAGGTGCCCAACAATGGGAAGTTCCACTTGAAGATACCGCCGTCTTCTGATTCACTGCGGCCCAAGCCAGCGGTGATCAGGGGGATCTTGTCGACGGGTGCCTTCTCGGTCAACGCGAACGTACCGCCAGTTGACAGCGGTTGGAACACGGTTGCACCGCCGTTTTTGCCTTTCAGACGCTCGTAGCACTCAACGATACGGTCGGTCGAGTAGCCGGTTTCGCACTCTTCCATAACGATCTTGACGCCGTTGATGCCACCGCGCTCGTTGACCAACTTGAGGTAGTCTGCGTAGCCGTTAGCGAATGGTGTGCCGTTAGGCGCATAGGGGCCTGTGCGGTAAACCAGTGAGGGGAAAAATTGCTCGGCAGCTTGTGCTGACGTGGCGGGTGCGAGCAAGGCGCTGGCGCCCATCGCTACGGCCGCTGCGCTGAGCATCAGTTTGCGTAACTTCATATCGAGTCTCCTTAGAGTGTTGTGGTTAAGCGCTTAAACACAGCCAATCGAATGCCGCAAGCGACATCCCCCTCTGGCTGCCCAGGGGTTCAGTGTGGGAAGGGCCAAACACGCAGTTTTTGCTTCCCGATACTCCAAAGGCGCGCCAAACCGTGCGGTTCCACGATCAGGAACCAGACGATCAATGCACCGAAAATCATGAACTCAGCGTGCGCAATACCCGCTGTTGAAATGGTGACACCCACCCAAGATCCCACCACTGGCAGGGCTTGGTTCAAAAAGATGGGGAGCGCCACAATGAAAGCCGCGCCGAACATGCTGCCCATGATGGAGCCCATGCCGCCGATGATCACCATGAACAGCAGTTGGAATGAACGCTCGATACCGAAAGCTGCGGGCTCCCAGCCACCGAGGTGGACAAAGCCCCACAACGCACCGGCCACACCCACGATGAATGAGCTCACCGCGAAGGCGCTGAGCTTGGCGTAAACCGGGCGAATACCGATCACGGCAGCCGCAACGTCCATGTCACGAATCGCCATCCAGTTGCGGCCAATCGCCGAGCGCACCAGGTTTTTCGCCAACAGGGCAAAAACGGTGAGGAAGCCTAGGCACAGCCAATATTTTTCAACGGGTGAGTTGATGGTCCAGCCGAAAATCTGCAGATTTGATACGGCGACTGAGCCTGATGGCGTGTAGAGCGTGAACCAACCCACGCGCAGGAACGCCCAATCCCAAAAGAATTGCGCCGCCAGCGTTGCCACGGCCAAATAAAGCCCTCGCACCCGCAAGCTGGGGATGCCGAACACCACACCCACGATGGTGGCACAGAGTCCCCCCGCGAGTAACGCCGGCACCAGTGGCATACCCTCGAAGCGCATCAAGACGTTGTAAGCGCCATAGGCGCCGACCGCCATGAATGCGCCAGAACCCAGCGAGATTTGACCGCAGTAGCCGACCAAAATGTTCACGCCGACCGCCGCTAACGCGAGGATCAAGAAGGGGATCAAAATGGCGCGGAAGAGGTATTCATCCACTAATAACGGGACACCAATGAAGGCGAAGATCACGAGCGCCCACACGAACATGCGGTCTTGCGTGATGCCAAAAATTCGCTGGTCGTCTTTGTAGTTGGTTTTGAACTGACCGTTTTCTCTGTAAAGCATGGTTTCTCTTTCTGTGCTGGCAGGGGTTAGACCCGGTCAATAATTTTTTCGCCGAACAAGCCTTGTGGACGGAACATCAACACGATCAAGGCCAAGACGTAAGCAAACCAGATTTCGATGCCGCCGCCGACATACGATCCCAAGAACACTTCGGACAGCTTCTCGCCAACACCAATCAACAAGCCGCCGATAATCGCGCCCGGGACTGAGGTCAGGCCGCCCAAAATGATCACAGGCAAAGCGCGCAAAGCAACGGTTGTCAGCGAGAACTGAACTCCCAATTTTGAGCCCCAAATCATGCCGGCCACCAACGCTACGACGCCAGCCACACACCAGACGATGAACCAAATGCGGTTCAAAGGAATACCAATCGACTGCGCAGCTTGGTGATCATCAGCCACGGCGCGCAGTGCGCGGCCCGTTGTGGTTTTGTTAAAGAAGAGCGTCAAGACAATCACCAGGGCGGCTGCAATGGCAGCGGCGTACAGGTCTTCCAGGTTCAACATGATCCCGCCCTCGAAAACGCTTTCCAGCGCGAAGACAGGTTCCTTGGGCATGCCAATATTGATCTGGTAGATGTCGCTACCAAAGATTGATTGCCCCATACCATCCACGAAGTAGCTGATACCCAGGGTCGCCATCAGCAGGGTGGCGCCCTCTTGGTTCACCAAATGGCGCAGGACCAAGCGTTCGATCAACCATGCCATCAAGAACATCAGGGCGCCAGCGGCCAAGAATGCCAGCAGGTTGGCGAGGAACAGGTTGTCAAAGCCAAACCAAATGGGGAACCATTCAGAGAAGCGTGCCATTGCCAAAGCAGCAAACAGCACCATCGCACCTTGCGCGAAGTTAAAAACGCTGGACGCTTTGAAAATCAGCACAAAGCCCAAGGCGACCAGTGAGTAAAGCATGCCGGCCATCAGGCCGCCAATCAGGGTTTCAATGAAAAATCCCATAGTGTCGTTTCCAGTCTATGTGGTGTGCTTAATGTGAGGTGCCCAAGTAGGCGCTGATCACTTCTTCGTTGTTACGGACCTCTTGTGGCGTGCCGTCACCGATTTTTTTGCCGTAGTCCAAAACCACGACGCGATCAGAAATGTCCATCACCACGCCCATATCGTGTTCGATCAACACGATGGTGGTGCCGAACTCCTCGTTGACATCCAAGATGAAGCGGGACATGTCCTGCTTCTCTTCCATGTTCATACCGGCCATTGGCTCGTCGAGTAACAGGACTTGAGGTTCCATGGCGAGCGCGCGGCCCAAGTCAACGCGCTTCTGCAGACCGTAAGGTAAGGTTCCCACGGGCGTTTTACGGAAGGCTTGAATCTCAAGGAAGTCGATGATTTTCTCAACGTATTCGCGGTGTTCGCATTCCTCGCGCTCGGCTGGGCCGAAGCGCAGCGCTTGCAAAAACAAGTTGCTCTTGATGCGCAGGTTACGGCCCGTCATGATGTTGTCGATCACGCTCATGCCTTTAAACAGTGCCAAGTTTTGGAAGGTCCGGGCGATACCCATCTCTGCCACTTGACGGCTGTTCATGTGTTTGAAGGTTTGGCCACGGAATGTGATTTGCCCCTCTTGAGGTTGGTACACGCCGTTGATGCAATTGAGCATCGAGCTTTTGCCCGCGCCGTTGGGGCCAATGATTGCGCGCACCTCATGTTCGCGTACATCGAAGGAGATGTTTGACAGCGCGTTGACGCCACCGAACCGCAGGCTGATGTCTTTGACCTCAAGAATGACGTCACCGATCTTTTGAGTACTCATGGTTGTTGTGTCGCTGGTTTCAAGCGGCCTGTTTGACCGGTTCAAAAATTTGGGCGTCACGCAATTGAAGCGTTGCGCTGACGGAGCCTGTGCGGCCATCTTCAAATTTCACTTGGGTTTCGATGAACTGCTCTTTTTTATCGGCGTAGAGTCCGTCCACCAAGGCACTGTATTTCTCAGCGATAAAGCCACGGCGGACCTTGTTGGTGCGGGTCAATTCGCCGTCATCGGGATCCAGTTCTTTATGCAAAATCAGGAAACGACTGATCTGTGAGCCTGCCAACATTTCGTCACGGCTGAGGTCGGCGTTGACCTTCTCAACGCACTCTTTGATCACATCGTAAACCGCTGCTTTTTGCGACAAATCCGTGTAGCCCGCGTAGGGCAGGTTTTGGCGTTCTGCCCAGTTGCCTACAGCATCAAAATCAATGTTGATCATGACGCACACGCGGTCGCGTTGGTCGCCGTAAGCCACAGCTTCTTTCACAAATGAGAAAAATTTCAGTTTGTTCTCAACGTATTTGGGTGCAAACATCGCGCCGTCAAAACGACCACCTTTGATGCGGCCCACGTCTTTCACCCGGTCGATGATCTTCAGGTGACCATCGGCATCCAAGAAGCCCGCATCACTGGTGTGGTACCAGCCATCGGCGGTCAGCACTTCCGCAGTCGCTTCAGGGTTCTTGTAGTACTCACGCAAGAGGCCAGGTGAACGGACCAAGATTTCGCCGCTATCAGAGAGCTTGATTTCCACACCGTCACACGGCACACCAACCGTGTCAGCCTTGGCTTGGTGGTCGGGTTGCAGGCAGACGAACACGGCGGTTTCGGTTGAGCCGTAAAGCTGCTTCA
>JBMTSM010000120.1:0-6039 GCA_049448275.1 Burkholderiaceae bacterium | reverse complement strand
CGCCTAACCGCGCCGGATGGTCATACCCGTTGATCACGCCGCCCTCACGCTCGGAAGGCACCACCCATTGGGGCGCGACGTCCCAGATGTCCAGCTGCTCTTCGACGCGGCGCATCACAGCCGCGCCAGCGACGACGCAGCCCAACATCCGTTCTGGCACCGGGAGCTCAGCCCAGTCGGTCTCGCCTAACTGGTCAATGTGCTCTAGAAACTGTGCCCCGTGCGCGATGACGTGCGCGCCCGGCGCGGCGTGGTCATAAAGTGCCCACTTCAACCGCGTGTTGCCTACGTCAATCGCCATGAATGTCATGAGCGGAATTATCGCCGCTCATTCGCCAGAGTCAGCGGCATTTGTGTCGCTTTCTTACGTGTTTTCCCGCCCATTCGCCGGCGGGCACCCATCCAATCAGTTTTGGCGCCAAGGCAAACCACGTGCGCGCCAGCCACCCCGGTTACCGCGGTGTCCATGGGTATCAGGGTCGCCCTCAAACCCCTCCAAAATGTTGTAAGCCTCTAAGCCGAGGGCCGCCGCACGCTTGGCCACCGCAATCGAACGCACGCCACTGCGGCACAACAAAACCAATTTCTTGTCACCGGCGGCCTCTTTCAGCTGAGCGTCAAGCGCGGGGTTTTCGACCATGCCAGGCCATTGCTTAAAGGCGATCGCGACCGCACCGGGCACGTAACCGACCCATTCGCGCTCGGCATCTGAACGGACATCGACCAACACGGCGTCGCCGGCTTGCACCCAAGCCCACGCCAACGCACCACTGACATCGCCGGCATAGCCCTCGGCCGCGTTGGGCGCGGACAGGGCTTGGTGTTCGCCAGCGTCATGGCGCACACCGGAGGTCAAGTTGGCCGGCACCGCCTCGTCGATGCGCTTTGGACGAGGCAGGTTTAAGCCATCCATGATTGCGACGAATTCAGCCTCAGTCTTACCGGCCAATCGCTGGTTGTTTTGCTTTTCGAATCCAATGGTTGTGTGTGTACGCCCCTGGTAATCGTGACCGGGCCAGACCGTGGTCGCGTCAGGCAAGGTAAACAGATGCTGCTGGATGCTTTGGTACAGCGCTTGCGCACTACCAGACTGGAAGTCGGTCCGGCCGCACCCATTGATGAGGAGCGTATCGCCGGTGAAGACATGATCGCCCCACACGAAACACATGCTGCCCCCCGTGTGACCCGGCGTGTGCAATGCCTTGAGCGTCTCGGTACCACACGCCAATGTGTCGCCGTGTTTGAGTTGAATGTTAGCCGTCGTGATGCCGCAATCGGCGGGTGCGGCCGTCTTAGCGCCAGTGAGCTCCACCAACTTGGCAGCGCTGGTGATGTGATCGGCGTGGGCATGCGTCTCAACCGCGAATCGCAAGTTGAGGTTGTAAGACTTCAACACCTCAAGGTCGCGATCGATCTGCTCTTCAACCGGGTCAATGATGATGGCATCGCGCGTTTCGGGGTGCATCAAGATGTAGGTGTAGGTGCCGGATGGGGCATCAAACAATTGGATGGGCGCAGCAGCTGTCGCTTGTGTCATAGGTTTACTCCAGTCTAAGTTCTAAAAATCTAATGGTTTACGCAAATTTCGCCAGCATGCTCGCGATGTCATCACCTTCGATCTCACCCTGCGAGATCACACAGCCAACCAGTGTGAAAAAGGCTTTGTCCAGTGCCTTGCGTGACGCACTCATTTGCTGTGCAACCGCCTCGCAGTCGGAGCCTGATTCAATCAAATTTTGAATGCCGCGCAATTGACCCTCAATACGCTTGAGGCGCATCACCAGCGCTTTTTTACGGGTTTCATCTGTCAGGCTTGTCATGGCGATCTTTCATTTAAAAAATAAATTTGCGTTGACTGGTAATTAGTATATATACTCCCGGGGGTATATAGCAACCTTTTTCTTTTTGAAGGAATTTATCCATGCATCCTTTTCTACAAGCCACGATTGGTGGCGTGCTAATCGGCTTATCGAGCTGGCTGGTGTTGGCCGCGTTTGGTCGCGTTACCGGCATCAGCGGCCTCACCATGGGCGCTGTGCAACCCGTGGTCGAAAAGCGCAGTCTCAGTGCTTTCCTCAGCTGGCGCGCGGCGTTTATTGCAGGCCTCATCTTGGGTGGCGCTTGGTTTACACACGCCTTTGAAGTCAGCACGGCGATGCCCGCGCGCTCACCCGGCCTCTTGATACTGGCAGGCGTGCTGGTGGGTTACGGCACGGTTCGCGGTAGCGGCTGCACATCAGGCCACGGGGTCTGTGGTCTGGGCCGCCGATCCGCTCGTTCTTTGGTCGCGGTTGCCGTCTTCATGGGCGCTGCAATGCTGACCGTCACAGTGACCGGTTTAATGGCAGGAGGTGCCGCATGACAACCACAACGACAACCCAAACAGTCGACCTCAGCGACAGCGCGCGCGGCATCTTGATCGGCCTCTTGGCTGGTGTCTTATTCGCCGCCGGCCTTGTGATATCCGGCATGACGGACCCCGCGAAGGTCATCGGCTTTTTGAACGTTGCCGCGCTCTTCACCGATGCGGTGCCGGGCGAATGGGACCCCAGCTTGGCCTTCGTGATGGGTGGTGCCGTGATCGTGACGCTGATTGCATACCGCCATACCCAGCCCGATGGCAACCACAAAGAGACGCTAAAAAGCACCAAACCCTGGCTGACGACGACCTTTTCACTACCCAACCGCACGGATGTGGACTGGCCACTGATCAGCGGCGGTGCGATGTTTGGCGTTGGTTGGGCATTGGGTGGTTTCTGCCCAGGTCCTGCGCTGGCGGCCTGGACCACCAATGGTGACCTGGTGTGGTTCGTCCCCGCCATGCTTATCAGCATGTGGATCGGCAGTCGCATACGGGGCTAAACGACGCTTTTCAGCTGGGGGGTTCTCGGTTAAGATTTACTTTTGGTTTACGTTTACGTAAACGTCATAGTTCATCTACCGTGAGCCCACCATGACTGACCTGTCCGCAGACCCACAAGTTCTTGCCAATTACCGTCCCAAAAACAAGGTCCGTTTTGTAACGGCAGCCAGTCTGTTTGACGGCCATGATGCGGCCATCAACATCATGCGCCGCATCTTGCAAAGCATGGGTGCCGAGGTGATCCACCTAGGCCACAACCGCAGCGTTGACGACGTGGTCACCGCCGCCTTGCAAGAAGACGTGCAGGGCATTGCGATCAGCTCCTACCAAGGCGGCCACGTCGAGTACTTCAAATACATGGTCGACCTGCTGCGTGAAAAAGGCGCGGGTCACATTCAAATTTTTGGCGGCGGTGGCGGTGTCATCGTCCCCAGCGAAATTGCTGAGCTGCAAGCCTACGGCGTCACACGCATCTACAGCCCGGAAGACGGCCAACGTATGGGCCTGCAAGGCATGATCGGCGACATGGTGATGCGCTGTGATGTCGACATCACCCAGCGCGGCCCCAAGGCGCTCGACGCCATCCAAGGTCACGATGCAGGTCATTGGCGCGCGCTTTCACAACTCATCACAGCAGTCGAAGCCGGTCAGGCAGACCCCGACCTGCTCACCGCGGTGCGCGCAGCCAGCGAGGCCGCTCATGTACCGGTTGTCGGCATCACCGGCACCGGCGGCGCCGGTAAGTCATCGTTAACAGACGAGTTGATTCGTCGCATACGTCTCGATCAAGATGACCAACTGCGCATTGCCGTGGTGTCAATCGACCCCAGCCGACGCAAGAGTGGCGGCGCCTTGCTGGGTGACCGTATCCGCATGAACGCCATCACCCCGTGGCGCAACGGCCAGCGGGTCTTTATGCGGTCGTTGGCCACGCGGGAATTCGGCTCGGAAATCAGCGCCGCGCTACCTGACGTCATTGCCAGTTGCAAGGCCGCGGGGTTTGATTTGGTCATTGTCGAGACCTCGGGTATCGGCCAAGGCGATGCGGCCATCGTGCCCCATGTCGATATTCCAATGTACGTCATGACACCCGAGTTTGGTGCCGCCAGCCAACTTGAAAAAATCGACATGCTCGATTTCGCGGCCTTTGTGGCGATCAACAAATTTGACCGCAAAGGCGCTGCGGATGCACTACGGGATGTGGCCAAACAGGTGTTGCGTAACCGCGAAGACTTCCAAAGTCGATATGAAGACATGCCCGTCTTCGGCACCATGGCTGCGCGTTTCAATGACGATGGGGTGACCGCCTTGTACCAAGCGATGCGCCCCGTCTTGCACGACAAGGGTATGCCCCTCCCGAAAAGCGATGGTCTCTTGCCCATCGTGAAGGCTCGCTACAGCTCCAACCAGACCCCCATCGTGCCGGCTGCCCGGGTTCGTTACCTAGCGGAAATTTCGGAAACGGTGCGCAAATACAAAGCGCGGGTACGCCAAGAGGCCAGGCTCGCGCGGGAGGCTCAGCAACTCAATGCCGCTGCCTGGATGCTGACTCAAGACAAACCAGAGCGTGCCAAAGCAGCCGAAGCTGCGATCGATCTGGCCGAGAAACGCACCGCGCAACTCAGCGCGGAAGGCCGTGCGCTGCTGGCCCAATGGCCGGCCATGCGCGAAGCCTACAGCGCTGACGAATTTGTCGTCAAAGTGCGTGACAAAGAAATTCGTACCCAGCTCACCACCACCAGCCTGTCGGGTACGGTGGTGCGTAAAGTTAGCCTCCCCAAATACGAAGACCATGGGGAGTTATTGCAGTGGCTGATGCTGGAAAATGTGCCCGGCAACTTCCCATACACCGCAGGTACCTTTGTTTTTAAGCGCGAAGGCGAAGACCCGACGCGGATGTTCGCTGGCGAGGGGGACCCCTTCCGCACCAACCGCCGCTTCAAATTGCTATCTGAAGGCATGCCCGCGAAGCGGTTATCGACGGCATTTGATTCGGTCACCCTGTACGGCAACGATCCTGACTTACGGCCTGACATCTACGGCAAAGTAGGTAACTCGGGCGTCTCGATTGCCACCCTTGACGACATGAAGGTCTTGTACGACGGCTTCGATTTGTGTAGCCCAACGACCAGCGTCTCCATGACCATCAACGGTCCTGCACCCACCATTTTGGCGATGTTCATGAACACCGCCATTGACCAAGCAATCGATAAATTTAAAGCCGATAACGGGCGCGATCCCAACGCTGAAGAGACGACCAAACTGCGCGCTTGGGTGCTGGCAAATGTGCGCGGCACGGTCCAAGCCGACATCTTGAAAGAAGATCAAGGGCAAAACACCTGCATCTTTTCGACCGAATTCAGCCTCAAGGTCATGGGTGACGTGGCGGCCTACTTCGTGGCCAACGATGTACGTAACTTTTACTCGGTATCCATCAGCGGCTACCACATCGCTGAAGCCGGAGCCAACCCGATTTCCCAACTTGCACTCACGCTGTCCAACGGCTTCACATTTGTCGAGGCGTATTTAGCCCGCGGCATGCACATCGATGACTTTGCGCCCAACCTGTCGTTCTTCTTCAGCAACGGCATGGACCCCGAGTACACCGTACTGGGCCGGGTCGCGCGCCGGATATGGGCGGTGACCATGCGCGAAAAATATGGTGCCAATGAACGCAGTCAAAAACTGAAATACCACATCCAAACCAGCGGCCGCAGCCTGCACGCGCAGGAGATCCAGTTCAATGACATTCGCACGACACTGCAGGCCCTGATTGCGATCTACGACAACTGCAACAGCTTGCACACCAACGCCTTTGATGAGGCCATCACCACGCCGACCGAAGAATCGGTGCGCCGTGCCATGGCCATTCAGCTCATCATCAACCGCGAGTGGGGCTTGGCGAAAAATGAAAACCCCAGCCAAGGTAGTTTCATCATCGAAGAACTGACCGAGCTCCTCGAAGAAGCTGTCTTGCAAGAGTTCGACCGTATCGCCGAGCGCGGCGGCGTCTTGGGCGCGATGGAGACAGGCTATCAGCGCGGCAAGATTCAAGACGAGAGCATGACCTACGAGATGCGAAAGCACACCGGTGAACTGCCCATCATTGGCGTGAACACCTTCCGCAATCCAAACGGTGACCCCGTGCCAGACGCACTCGAACTGGCGCGGTCCAC
>JBMTSM010000119.1:0-6054 GCA_049448275.1 Burkholderiaceae bacterium | reverse complement strand
TCATGCGATCAAAAACAGCGCGCACATCAGATGCGCTGCACAGGTCCGCACGCAATGCCCATGACTTGGCTAACAGCACAAAGGCTTGGCCGTAGGCCATGATCCGACCGTCTTCTGGTAGGCGGTCGCTCAGAGTCCAAACATAGTCACCGTGGGCGTTTTTGAATCGCTCATCCAGTTCCGCCAGTGCGTGTTGCGCCCAATGGCGATAGGCCTCATCTTGGGTGTGCTGCCAAGCTTGCACCCAGTTAAAAACGAAGCGTGTCGCACTGACCAAGTGCCGGTGTGTGCGGTTGTAAACTGTCCCATCGTCTTGGTAATAGTGAAAAAAACCACCCTGTGCGTCAAACGCGATTGGACGGTAAAAGTTCAATATGTCGGTTACGTGATCTTTTAAAAACCTGGCTGAAACGTAATCGGGTTTAGGCGCAGCAGGTAACTTGGGTTTAATCATTTCAACCATAAGTCACCTCAACGGTTTGACCAGACTCGGCACTGCGCAAGACTGCGTGGGCAACCGCAAGTGAACGCACCCCTGCCCAACCATCCGCGTTGACGTGCGGTTGGCCTGCGATGGCGGCGTGCATGTTTTTAACGACGCGTTGGTACAGGTTGTCGCTGTCAAGCGGGAGTTCGGTGCGCCCATCGGCGTTGCTGAGCGCTACCACGCCGCCGGGGGCCTGCGACAACACGCCGGTCGCGTGCAGGCTACCGGCGTCGCCGTGGATTTGCAGATGGGTCTCTGCAAATGGGGTGTTGAAGCCTTGGTGCGTGAACGCTGTAATGCCACTTGCAAAACGCCAGATGGACATGGCGTTGTCTTCGAGCTCTGA
Source organism: Burkholderiaceae bacterium (assembly GCA_049448275.1). Lineage (GTDB taxonomy): Bacteria > Pseudomonadota > Gammaproteobacteria > Burkholderiales > Burkholderiaceae_C > RS62. Next base: position 5,221 of record JBMTSM010000119.1, on the reverse strand, counting down.
GGCCATGCCTGTGTTGCTGGTCATCGCGCATACATGCGTCGGGTATTCACCCAAGATAAACGCCAACGAGTCCGCGTTATGCACCGCAATGTCCAGCACCACGCCGCCGCCTGCTGCACGGTCGGTGAGACGCCAGCCTTGAATAGGCTTGGGTAAATAAACCGAGTGACTGAGGCGAACCGAGGAGAGGCGGCCTAATTGACCCGCAGCGACCTGCGCCTGCATGGCGCGGTGGCCTGCGTTGTGGCGCAAGTGGTGGTTGGTGACCATTACAACGCCCGCGTCGTCGCAGGCCTTGGCCATACGCACCGCAGCCTGAAATTCAGTGGCTAAAGGCTTCTCGCACAACACGTGTTGGCCCGCAGCCGCGGCGCGCAAAACGGCGGCCTCGTGCTTCTCGTTGGTGTTCGAGATGTAAACCGCCTCAATGTCCAATGTGCCCAATGCGTTTTCGCTGTCAAACGCGTGGGGGATATCGTGTTTGGCCGCAAAGGCACTTGCACGCGTCTGGTCGCCCGATACCACAGCCACAATGTCGTCGCCGCATGCGCGTATGGCGTCGACCATCCACTGGCTGGCAATGTTACTGGCGCCGATGAGTGCCCACTTCATGTTGTTTGTCCTTCTGCTTTTAACGAGATCACTTGGTCAGGGGAGGGTAAATCGCGGTCGATTATCCAAATTAAATACCAATAGATGGTAACGTTTACATCCTAAAAAAGAATCGGGTTTTGCCTAGGTTGACGAGCTGTGAAAACGTTTACATAATCGGCGACTTGGAGTGATAAAAGTGACAAAAAAGGCGACGATTGGAACCATATCTGAGGTAACGGGCTTATCGCTCGCAACGGTTTCGCGCGCCTTGTCGGGTTCGGAAGCTGTATTGCCGGAAACCCGCGACAAGGTGCTTGCTGCTGCCAAGAAATTGAACTATGTTCGTGACCGCGCAGCGGTACGCCTGAAAACCGGCAAGACCTGGGTGGTTGCCCTCATCATGGACCGACGGGATGTCAATCAGCCTGCGTTCAAAGACCTGTTGTTGGGGGTGAGCGACACGCTATCCGCGACCGACTATCACCTCATTGTTTTACCTGACGCGAAGGGCCCGGACCCGCTTGAAACGCTGCGTTATGTGGTTGAGCGTGGTTTAGCGGATGCCATCGTGATCTCACACATTGCGTCGGCTGATGTTCGGGTGAAATACTTACTGGATAAAAAGTTTCCGTTTTGCACCCACGGGCGTACTCGGCTGCCGTCCAACAGTCGGTCGCGTCACAACGACCATACCGCCTACCTGAACCATCCCTTTGTCGACTTTGCCAATGAGGACTATGCCGCCGCCGCCGTGTCCGCGCTGGTGGCACGGGGGCGAAAAAAATTAGGTATCTTGTTGCCACATGAGGGCGCAACCTTTCGCATGCATCTGATCGAAGGTTTCTTAGAGGCATGCAAAGCGCACGGTGTTAAAGGTGAGGCGGTTTCCAAACTCGACACCGACGGGAGCCCCGATCACATTTACTCATGGGCCGCCAAACAAGCCAAGAAATACGACGGTCTGGTCGCCACACGCTAATCTATTTTGGTGGCACTGATGGGCGGCTTGAGTGATTGCGGCCTGACACCTGGCCGCCAGATCGATGTGGTCATCAAACGAAGTACCTCGATGCCGCTGTACATGCGTCAACCGGTGCTCGCATGCTTTGAAGACATCGCCCTAACGGGTCAACTCATTGCGCACAACTTGCTGCACCAACTGGATCCGGCGCATCACGAAGCGTCATTAACCACTTTGCTATCGCCACCCCCTATTGAGGTTTTGCATGAATAAGCCACAGCCTAACGCCCCCTATTTGGAATCTATTCGCGCTGCCAAGCGCCAGTTGCGCGCTCAAATACCCGATTACAAAGCGCGCTTTGACGCCATGACTGCGCAAGTAGGGGCCGAGATTGATGCCATAAAGTCGCTGCGCGCGCGCGGTGAGTGCCCTGTGCCCGTGGTGGCGTTTGACGCCCTAGATCAGATCACACCAGCGCAACGCACGACCATTAAACAACGTGGCTGTGTCGTCATTAAAGGGGTGTTTGCACAAGACACCATCGACGGTTGGAACCGTGACATCGCGACCTACCTGAATGACGTGAAGTACCTTGAGCGCATGGAGGCCAAGCGTGGGATCGATCAGTACTTCAGTGCGCTCGCCAGCTCTAAGCCCCAGATTTACAGCGTTTATTGGTCTAAGCCACAAATGCAGGCTCGGCAATCACCCGAATTGGCACGCGCACGGCAGTGGCTTAATCGCTTATGGAACTATACGCATGAGGGTCAGCCTGTCTTCAACCCCGACCAAGAGCTAACCTACGTTGACCGCGTACGTCAACGCCAACCGGGTGACGCGACACTCGGCTTGTCACCGCATTGCGACGGCGGCACCATCGAGCGCTGGATAGACCCAGGCTACCAACAGGTTTACCGTCATATCTTTGGTGGTGACCTGTCGGCTTATGACGCCTTTGATGCGGCGTACCGCACGGTTGCGCGGGAGATCCCATCGCCCGCGGTGTGTCGGATGTTCAGAACCTTCCAAGGTTGGACGGCCCTCACGCGTCAGGGCCCCGGTGATGGCACCCTCAATATCTTGCCGGTTGCCAATGCGGTGCCTTGGATGCTGTTGCGGGCATTGCAAGATGATGTGCCAGAGGATGAGTTATGCGGTGCGCAAGCAGGACGCGCGATGCTGGTCAGCGAGCAATACCATGCGCTCTTGCTCGAAGGCTATGGGCCAATTCCACAAGTTGAAGCTGGCGATACCGTATGGTGGCACCCCGATGTGATTCATGGCGTAGAGGACAAGCACCAAGGCAGCGGTTACAGCAATGTCATCTACATTGGCGCTGCGCCTGATTGCGATAAAAACCGCGTATTCTCAGACCTGCAACGTGCCGCGTTTGAAACCGGTGAGTCATCGCCCGACTTTGCACCCGAACACTATGAGTTAGGGTTTGAAGGCCGCGCCACGGTGGCCGACTTAAGTGAATTAGGTCGCCGACAGATGGGGTATGCGTAAAGGGCCTCCCCTGATCAGAAGCAACCCGGTATCAGCGGGTTTGTCGCAAATACCCGCTGGTTGCGAGACTCAGTAATACCAGTGGCAGCGTCAAACCAAACGACCACCGGATGCCCAAGTGCTCTGCGATAAAACCTAAAAGCGGGGGTGCGAGTAAAAAAATAATAAAACCGTTTTGACCGATCGCGGCCACATTCAAGTGAGCGGGGCGATCGGTGCGTTGGGCAGCCGCTGACACACATAACGGAAAAAGTGCGCTCGCACCAAAGCCGATGAACGCGAAGCCCACAAGCGCGATAACCGGGGTGTTGGCCCACGTCACGGTGGCGGTTCCGATGAGTAGGTTGATTAACAGCACCCGTGCGACCGTGACGGCACCAAAGCGTTCAACAAATGCATCTGCAAAAAATCGGGTGATGGCTTGTGAGAAAGCCACCGTCGAAACCGCGATTGCAGCGAGTGCGGGCGGGCTGTCAAACACATCGCTCATATAGATCGCCGACCAATCCAAACCCGCGCCTTCCAGTAAGAGGGCAGAACCACACACACTCACCAACAGCATGATGCCGGCCGTTGGCGCCGTCCAGCGCGGTGTCGGGTGGGTCGTCTCCTTGGCGGCTAAAGCCGTATGGCGTGGTGCCGCCGGTTGATAGTTGCCCATGACGAGATAGGTCAGCAGTGCCACCAGCACCGCCGTAGACCATAACTGCGTGGCTGGCGATAGACCTTGGTCAGCCGCCAGTGCGCTCACGCCGCCAGCGCCGAAAAAACCAAAACTCCAAAACGCATGTGAGCGAATCATGATGCGCCGGTTCAGTTGGTGCTCCACACGATCGGCTTCAACATTCACGATGGTTTCAATCACACCCAAGATGAGGCCAATTCCAAATAGCACCGCAAATAGGGCCAGTGCATGGTTGGCGTGCCCAGCGATTGCAAATCCGATGGAAACCATTGGCAGCAACGTCAATAAATACCGGCGGTAGTGGTGGTCGCCGACCTTGGGAACAATGAATGTCAGCGATACCAACATGCCGGCTGCGACTCCCATCAGCGCGAGACCTAAGGCGCCTTCCTCAATGCCCATCTGTGCCCGGATCTCAGGCAACCGGGGGTATAAACCACCCATGCTGAAAGCATACAAAAAGAACGCGGTGAATACGCGGTGGTGTGGCGCTAAATGGAAGGGCATGACAGTGGGGATTAGCGCTTGATATCGGTGGTGAACTGCCACAAGGCGGTGTGTTGATAGGGCTGTTCAGCGTTGTACCAGACTTCCGCTCGTCCGACTGCTGGACCGTTTGGCCAATCTTCTGTTTCCAGACACAGACCCGCGCCCGGTTGGTGCTGAACGCCGAGCGCTTGGGGTGTCACGCGCGCATGGGTCGCAGGGTCGATGAACGACTGTGGGCGTAGTCCCGCGGCGGCGTAAAGGTGTACAAAAGGTCGATCCGTTTTGAGCGTCAGTGTCAGCCCGCCAGCGGTACAGGTGGCCACAGGGGTAACCGTGTTTTGCAACTTTTCTGATGCGGGTGCACCGACCGCCAAAGCACCGTCAATCAAGGGTATTGCGTCGATCGGGATGCAGCGTGGTTGTTGAAAGTCAAAGGGCGTCCCCTGCACAGCTGCCAGTGGTAGAGGCAATTCACGGTCGTCCAATGGCAGATATTGCGTTGCAGCGATCCAAACACGATGGTTTGCGATCGTTGCCTGCCCGTCTAAATTCCAGTACGGGTGAGGGATTAAATTGATGGGGCATGGTTCATCGACCGTGGCAGTCGCGTACCACCGAAGGACGTTGTCGTCCTCCCATTGGTAGCTGATGCAGGCGCGACAGTGCCCTGGGAAACCCTGATCGCCAGCGGGCGACTCAAGTGAAAAGGTGAGATGGGTATCGGTGTGTGACGCAACGGTCCAGTCACGCCATCCGAAACCGGCAGCGCCACCGTGAATGCAATGCCCCATCGGGTGGTTGTCATCGAGGCGAATGGCGCGCCCTGCGATGGTCAGTTGCGCGTCCTGTATCCGGTTACCGTAGCGACCGCATACGCTGCCCATTGACATTCGATCGGCCAGGTAATCATTGGGATGCGCAAAGCCGAGACACAATGGCCGCGGTCCCTCGGGTGCCGCGAGCCACCAAACTTGCATCAGAC
>JBMTSM010000118.1:0-6074 GCA_049448275.1 Burkholderiaceae bacterium | reverse complement strand
CAATTCGAGTGCCTCGACCGAGTCAATCCCAGCGCTTTCGAGCTTGAAAGTCATGCCGTCTGCCCCTGGGCCAACATTTCAGAGGCATGCGCCAACGATGTCTTGGACCGCACATCACCGCCCAGCATTCGCGCGATTTCTTGTGTCCGCGCCTCACCTGTAACGGCATGTACCTCGCTGACTGTTTGATCCGATTGACGCGCTTTTTTAACCACCCAGTGGTTATCAGCACTGGCAGCGACCTGCGCCAAGTGCGTGACTGCCAATACCTGTCGATCGCGACCTAAACGTTGCATCAACTGCCCGACAGTCTGTGCCACCTGTCCGCCAATTCCAGAGTCAACCTCGTCGAATATCAAAGTTGGCGCTTCGCCCAAGCGACTGGTGCAAACCGCAATCGCCAATGCGATACGCGACAACTCACCCCCTGAGGCCACTTTATTGACGGGTCTTGGTGGCGTACCTGCGTGCCCGGCAACTAAAAACTCGATGTCATCGAGACCATATTGCTGTGGTGTCTCCAGTAGCCTGATGGCTACCTCAAAACGGCCCCCCTCCATACCGAGGGTTTGCATGGCCGTTGTGATCTCCGTGGACAGGCGCTTCGCCGCCTTCTCGCGGGCTTCATGCACTACCTTGGCCTCGGCCATCACCTGTTTCAAGTTTGCGGCAACTTGTTTTTTGAGACCCTCAATATCGGCTGCCTCGTTCAAACTGGCGAGCTCAGCCTCCCACGCCGAAAGGCGTTGGGGCAACGTTTCTGGTTCGCATTTCAGACGGCGTGCGTGCGACAACCAGTTACTCACACGTTCATCCAGCGCACGAAATTCTGCAGGGTCTAGATCGTTGTGACGGCCGTACAAATGCAGGCTGTGAGTGGCATCCTCAATGAGCGCCTGCGCCTGTTGCAGCACCTCGACCAACGGCGTGAATTGCGGCTCGATGTCCGTGTGCTTTTCGAGGGCCACGATCGTTTTATGAATCAGGCCACTGGCGTTGTGGTCGCCATCCTCCAGGGCATCAGCGCCCAGTTGCGCTGCTTCGATCAGCGCCTGTGCGTGGGATTGGCGGTTGTGCTCGGCGTTGAGCGCATCCCACTCATCGGCCTTGGGTGCCAGCTTGCTCAGTTCGGTGATTTGCCAACTGAGCCTTTCAGCATCTTGCGCCAAGGTTGCCTGCTTGGCGGTCGCCTCGGCAAGGGTGTTTTCGCTATCCCGCCATACCTGCCACAACTGTGCGAGCTTGGTGGCGCTGATGCCGGCGTAACCGTCAAGCAAGGCACGTTGTGACGCCGGGCGACTGAGGCTTTGCCACGCATGCTGCCCGTGAATATCAACCAGTGCATCTCCCACATGGCGTAGCTGCGTCATGGTGGCCGGGAAGCCGTTGATCCACGCTTTACTGCGACCTTGTGCATCAATTTGTCGACGTAGCAGCAGTTGGTGGTTCTGGCGGTCGCCCGCATCGCTATCCAAGCCACTCTCAATGAGCCAGTCGTATAAATCGGGGGTCCCGTCGACTTCAATCACGATGTCGCAGCGGTTGGCGCCATGTCGAATCACACCCGCATCGGCGCGCTGACCCAGTGCGATTTGAACCGCGTCAATCAGAATAGATTTACCAGCACCCGTTTCGCCTGTCAGGGCGGTGAAGCCGCTAGATACATCGACCTCAAGCGCGTCAACGATCACAAAGTCTTTCAAAGAAATACGCCGAAGACTCATGGTTAGGCAGCGCCCTCATTCCAATGTAGTTTTTTACGCAAGGTGTCAAAGTAGTTCCAGCCGATGGGGTGTAGCAGGCGTAGGCCATGCGCGGCCGCACGAACCGTAATGCGGTCGCCCTTCAGCAAACTGGTGAGCGACTGCATGTCAAAGTTAGCAGTGGCCCCTAAGCCGCGAACAATCTCAATCACCACCTCGCACTCAAATGGCAAAACAATCGGGCGATTCGACAACGTGTGTGGTGCGATCGGCGCCATCACCCACCCCGCCACGCTGGGGTGCACGATGGGGCCGCCAGCCGACATGGCATACGCCGTCGACCCTGTTGGAGACGAGATGATCAGACCGTCCGCGCGCTGGTTGGCAACAAAATGATCGTTCACCTCGATGCGCAGTTCGATCATGCCGCTGGCACTGCCGCGGTTGACCACCACGTCATTCAGGGCCGAGGCCTCGAACACGCAATGCCCCTCCCGCCATACCTGTGCTTGCATCATGCCGCGTAACTCTTGGTCGTATTCGCCAGCCAGTATGGGCGGCAAAACGTCCCGGTAATCTTCTAGGGCTATGTCGGTAATGAACCCGACTCGGCCCTGATTAACCCCGATCATGGGCACACCATGGCTCGCCAAACGCCGACCGACGCCGAGCATCGTGCCATCGCCACCCACCACCACGGCGAGGTCACAGTGTCGACCGATGGCATCGACATCGACTGTAGGGAAGTCGCTGATGCCCGTATTCAAGGCGGTCTCCCGCTCAACGCTCACCTCAAGCCCCTGAGCCGTCAAAAAAACCGCCAAACCATGGAGGTCTTTGTGGGTATCAGCCGCCTGAAACTTACCAATGAGCGCCACGTGGTGAAACCGGCTCGGGTGAGCCTGCGGGCTGGTATGCGCGGGGTCGGAGGCACTGGGTTTCATGATTTGCAAATTACAACATACCCGGGGGCGGAATTCGTACAATACCCGCATGTTAGACGAGCGGTCAAAATTGTTATTGAAGTCGTTGGTTGAACGTTACATTGCGGACGGTCAGCCGGTCGGATCGCGAACGCTTTCCAAGGCCAATGGCTTGGACCTATCCCCCGCCACGATCCGCAACGTCATGAGCGACCTTGAGGAACTTGGCTTGGTCACCAGTCCGCATACCTCCTCGGGCCGCGTACCGACTTCAAAAGGCTATCGCCTGTTTGTCGACACCATGCTCAAGGTCGACCCCGACAGCCTGGACCTGCCCGCCGGCTTACCCAAAGAATTTAGCGCTGACCAGCCCGTAAAAGTCCTCAACAGTGCTGCGCAGTTGTTATCTAACTTGTCGCAGTTTGTCGGGGTTGTGGTCGTACCCAAGCGCAATTCGGTTTTCCGTCATATTGAGTTTTTATCGCTGTCTGAACGGCGGGTGCTCATCATCATCGTATCGCCCGATGGCGACGTGCAGAACCGGGTGATCCATACCGCCGTCAATTACTCGCAAAGCGAGTTGGTGGAAGCGGCCAACTTCCTGAACGCCAACTACGCTGGACTCACGATGGAAGAGGTGCGCTTGCGCCTGCGTCGAGAGGTTGATTCTTTGCGGCGCGAAATTGGGCAGTTGATGCAAGCCGCCGTGGCCGCCAGTGAGGACTCTGGTGCCGACCAAGCCGATGTTGTGATCTCCGGTGAGCGCAACCTGTTGTCGGTCAGCGAATTTTCTGCCGACCTCAACAATTTGCGTCGCATGTACGACCTGTTTGAGCAGAAGGCCCAGTTGATGCAATTGCTGGACGGCTCCGACCGTGCAGATGGTGTGCGCATTTTCATCGGGGGCGAGAGCGAACGCATGCCTTATGAAGACGTCTCGGTCGTATCAGCAACCTACGAAGTAGATGGCAAAGTGCTCGGCACGCTGGGGGTCATTGGGCCGCAACGCATGCAATACGATCGCATGATCCAAGTGGTTGACATCACCGCCAAAATGGTGGGGCTGGCCTTGAGTCAAGGCAAGCCATAACCCGACTTGCCCTCACGCAGCGGCCGTGCGTTATGCGCGACGGGCACCGATCAAAATACCAGCTGTCACCAAAGCCAATCCAAGGAGGGTGTACGTTGACAAGACCTCACCCAAGATCAGCGCAGCCCCTATCGCCGATAAACCTGGCACCACCGCTGTGAGCATCGTCGTGCGAATGGGACCGAAATAACGAATCATGAGATTGAACCCGATCCCCGCAAGTACCACCGTTCCGGCGCCCTGGTAAACCGTTTGGAACACCACCTCAATCGCGGGTGCGGTCGTGAGGTGGCTCTTGATGAAGCCCAAGGCCACCGCAATGGCGTATACGGGTAAGTAGGTGAATACCGAAAAAACCGTTACCGCAACCGTGGTGTGCACCGCGTCTAACCCCTGGCGGCGGACAAAAACGCCGTAAGCGGCCCAGCAGGACGCGGCGCTCATGAATAGCAAATCGCCAATCCACACATCGCCGCCGTCAAAAGCCTTTAATAAACTAGCGCCACCCACGGACAGGCCGCCACCCAAAATACACAGCAAGCCAATCGCACGGGTTCGCGTGACCCTCTCCTTCAACACCAGGATGGCAAGAATTGTCGTCCACAGCGGCAAACTACCCGGTAGCAACACCGACGCATGGGCCGCTGGCGCGAAAAAGAAACCGCTGTAAGCCAGCGAAGCGTAGAGCACCGAGCCGAGCAGGCCGGTAAACACCGTTACGCGCCAGCTCAGGGGCGACAACCCCATCAAGCCCACAGATGGCATCTGTCGCCGTCGCATCGCCCACCAAGCCCAGGGCAGCAGCACAAAACCTGCCCCCAAAATCCGCAGAAACACAATGTCAAGTGGCGCCAGGTTGTGCGCAGCCGACGCCCGGGCGATGACGATGAAAGACGTCCAAATCGTGATCGTGGTTGCCGCGGCAAGCCAGCCAACGGTTTTGGGTGTGAATGTCATGGCCGCGATCATACGTGCTGAGCGCGCCACAGCCTGTCGCTTGGATTGGGGCATGCATCCGCAGTGGACCGAACCCTCGCCCCGCTGGGCGCCGCTAGATACGCTTCTGCTGTTCAGCCGCCGATGGGGGGCGGAGCATGATGAATTTAGACTCAGGCACCAAATTGAAGTAGTCTCCCGGGCCTCCGCCGCGTAAAACATGGCCTGCGTTTGCAGTGTCGTAAACGCCGTCCACCAGCAGAGCGGAGTCAATGTGTACGCCTACGACTTGACCGAGTACCAACCAGGTTTCCAGCGCGTCACCGTCCATGGTGTTGAGCTGGACAATTTGGCTCACTTTGCACTCAAAGTTCACGCGACTTTCTTTCACCCGAGGTGCTTTAACGATCGTTGACGCGGCCGGTGTCAATCCACCAAGCTCAAACTCACTGACGCCTAAGGGCACCACGGCGCAGGTTTCATTCATGGCGCTGGCAAGATCGGATGTGACCAAGTTCCAGACGAATTCACCTGTTGCACGCGCGTTATGCAGGCTGTCTTTTGCACCAATGCTTGTGAAGCCCACAAGAGGTGGGGTGTAGTTAAACGCTGTAAAAAAGCTGTAGGGCGCTAAATTAAGCTGCCCTTGCTCGTTACACGTAGACACCCAGCCGATGGGGCGGGGTGCCACGATCGCATTAAAGGGGTCGTGGGGTAGGCCGTGGCCCTCTTTAGGCTGGTAAAAATAGGTACTCATAAGGTGTATCTTACCGAAATGACGGTTTGATGTAAGCGCCTTCATTGATGATGGACACGCCATGGCCAAGCCACATTACTACGTTTATGTTGTCCTGTTAAACCCGCTGGTGCGTAAGCATGCCAAGTTTTTGCGGGCCAATACAGCCTACAGCGAGGGCCTGCCGTGCGTTTATGTCGGCATGACGGGGCTGGACCCTGACACGCGTTTTGACAAACACAAAGCCGGTATCCAAGCGAATCGATACGTACGCGATTACGGGGAACGCTTGATGCCCGAGTTGGTTGACGACTTGCGCCAACCCATGACCTATGACGATGCGGCGTACCTCGAGGTAGACATTGCCATCCGGCTGCGCGCGCAGGGCTTTGGCGTTTGGCAGGGCTGATGTTGTGGGAACGCGAAATACGACCTCCAAGGGCGTCCGAGTCCTTACCGTGATCAAGGCGGCGATCACCCGCTGGCACCACGATACAATCACACCCGCGTGGGACGTTAGCTCAGTTGGTTAGAGCAGAGGACTCATAATCCTTTGGTCCACGGTTCAAGTCCGTGACGTCCCACCATTTAATTCAACGACTTACGAGCCTCCAGTGTTAAAGCTGGGGGCTTTTGTCTTTGTGGGTGGCGACTAGTGGCAGCAGTGGCTCGCAGCGTGGCGCTGA